>DASSQL010000323.1:0-6206 GCA_035702525.1 Ornithinibacter sp.
CATCGACGACCGCTTCCTGCCGGAGCTCGTCGAGGCCTCGGCCCTGCTCATCGAGATGGGCCGGCTCCGCATCGAGGTCACGGCCGCGCTGCGCGACGTCGAGGCCAGCCGGAGCCGGTTGGTGCGTGCCGGCTACGAGGAGCGTCGCCGCCTCGAGCTCGACCTGCACGACGGTGCCCAGCAGCGACTGGTGTCGCTCGGGATGTCGCTGCGGCTGGCCCAACGGCACCTGGACGACGGCACGGTCGACGTCGACCAGGTGCTCGACGGTGCGGTGGCCGAGATCGGCACGGCCGTCGTCGAGCTGCGCCAGATCGCGCACGGGCTGCGGCCGAGCAGCCTGGACGACGGGCTGGCCGCGGCCCTGGAGAACCTCAGCCGCAACACCCCGGTGCCGGTGGGGCTGGACCTGCAGGCCGACGACCTGCCCGACGACGTCAGCACCACGGCGTACTTCGTCGCGTCGGAGGCGGTGGCCAACGCGGTCAAGCACGCCGGGGCCGGGTCGATCGCGATGTCGGTGCGTCGCTGCGACGGGGCCGTGCGGGTCAGCGTGCGCGACGACGGGTGCGGGGGAGCCGTCGCGCGGCCGGGGTCCGGGCTGGCCGGCCTGCGTGACCGGGTCAGCGCCCTCGGGGGGACGCTCGGCATCCGCAGTGATCCCGGGCTCGGCACCGAGGTCGAGGCGGTGCTCCCGTGCGAGTCGTGATCGGGGAGGACTCCGTCCTCTTCCGGGAGGGCCTGGCCAAGCTGCTGGCCGACGCCGGGCACGAGGTGGTGGGTGCCGTGGGCGACGCGCTGGAGGTGGTCGACGTGGTCGAGGAGACCGCGCCCGACCTCGTCGTGCTCGACATCCGGATGCCGCCCGACCTCACCGACGACGGGGCCAGGGCTGCCGCCCGGCTCCGGGCACTGCACCCGGACCTCGGCATCGTCCTGCTCTCGCAGCACGTCGAGACCAGGCACTCGGTGGGCCTGGTGACGACCGGCGGGTTCGGCTACCTGCTCAAGGACCGGGTGCTCGACGTCGACGACTTCCTCGACACCCTCGACCGGGTCGCGGCCGGCGGTTCGGCGCTCGACCCCGAGGTGGTCGTCCGGCTCCTCGGAGCCCGGCAGGGGCCGATGGGGCTGGAGCGGCTCACCCCGCGCGAGCACGAGGTGCTGGCCCTGATGGCCGAGGGGCGCACCAACGGGGGCATCGCCCGCCGGCTCTGGCTCACCGACCGCACGGTGGAGACGCACGTCGCGAGCATCATGGCCAAGCTCGACCTCGGGCAGAGCGACCGGGACGACAACCGCCGGGTGCTCGTCGTGCTCGCCTACCTCGAGGCGCACGCGCCCTGAGCGGAGCCGGTCAGGTGTCGTCGGTGCCGCGGCGGCGCAGGTAGCGCTCGAACTCCTTGGCGATGGCGTCACCGCTGGCCTCGGGCAGGTCGGCGGTGTCCTGGGCCTCCTCCAGGCTCTCGACGTACTCGGCGACCTCGGTGTCGGAGGCCGCGAGCTCGTTGATGCCGCGCTCCCAGGCGTGCGAGTCCTCGTCGAGCTCGCCGTGCTCGATCGGGCCGTCGAGGAGGTCCTCGAGGCGGCTGACCAGTGCGAGCGTGGCCTTGGGCGACGGGCTGTGGCCGGCGTAGTGCGGCACGGCGGCCCAGCACGACACCGACGGCACGCCGACCTGGGTCGCGGCATCCGCGAGCACCCCGACGATGCCGGTGGGCCCCTCGTAGCTGCTCATCTCGAGGTCGTGGCGGTGCCGGGTGTCCTCGCTGTCGGACGTGGCGGACACCGGGATCGGTCGTGAGTGCGCGACGTCGGCCATCAGGGCACCGAGGGTCACGACCATCGACACGTCGGCGGCCTGGGCGAGCTCCATCAGCTCGATCGCGAAGGCCCGCCAGCGGAACGAGGGCTCGACACCCTGCACCAGCACCACGTCCCGCCCGAGCGAGGTGTTCGTGGCCACGAGGACCCGGGTGGTGCGCCAGCTGATCCGGCGGCGGCCGTTCTCGAGCAGCACCCGCGGGCGGTTGACCTGGAAGTCGTAGTAGTCCTCGGGGTCGAGCGCCGCGACGACCTCGGCGTCCCAGATCTCGGCGAGGTGCTCGATGACCGCACTCGCGGCCTCGCCGGCGTCGTTCCACCCCTCGAAGGCAGCGATCATGACCGCGTCCTTCAGCTCGGGCAGGTCTTCGAGCTCGATCACTCGGGTCCTCCTGTCGTCAGGACACCACCCTACGGCTCACTAGGCTTGCGACCCATGAGCCTCCCCGCAGCGGTCCTCTGGGACATGGACGGCACCCTCGTCGACACCGAGCCCTACTGGATCGCCGCGGAGCACGCGATCGTCGCCGAGCACGGCGGCACGTGGAGCGACGAGTTCGCCCACCAGCTCGTCGGCAACGACCTCATGGTGTCGGCCCAGTTCATCCGCGACCACTCGCCGATCACCTGGTCGCCGGAGCGGATCGTCGACGAGCTGCTCGACCGGGTGGTGGCCCAGGTGCGCGAGCACGTGCCGTGGCGACCGGGTGCCCGCGAGCTGCTCGAGGCGCTGCGCGCCGCCGGGGTACCCAGCGCGCTCGTCACCATGTCGTGGCGGTCGTTGGCCGACGCCGTGGTCGGTGCCCTGCCCGAGGGGGCCTTCGCCGCCGTGGTGACCGGCGACGAGGTCTCGCACGGCAAGCCGCACCCGGAGCCCTACCGGGCCGCCGCGCGGCAGCTCGGCGTGGAGCCCGCGGACTGCGTGGCGATCGAGGACTCGCCGACGGGGGTGCGCTCGGCCGTCGCCGCAGGCGTGCCGACGCTCGCCGTGCCGCACGTCGTGCCGGTGCCCGAGATGACCGGCGCGGTGCACGTCGACGGCCTGGCCGGGATGACGCCCGGCCGCCTCGCCGAGCTGGCCGCCTCGGTGTCAGTCGTCGGCGGGCACGACCGCGCCTGAGCGGGCCGGGTCGAGCGCGATCAGCTCGGCGCCCTCCGGAAGCGGGGGAGGAGTGCCACCCCACGCCGGGCACAGGTCGCGGAAGTCGCACCAGTCGCACAGCCGCGAGGTGCGCGGGCGCCAGTCGCCGGTCTGCGCGGCCCGTACCACGGCATCCCAGATGGCCCGGACGTTGCGCTCCATGGCGAGCAGGTCGTGCTCGTCGGGGGAGTACCGCACGACCTCGCCGTTGCCCAGGTAGACGAGCTGGAGCAGGCGCGGGATCTCGCCGTGGATGCGCCAGAGCACCAGGGCGTAGAACTTCATCTGGAACAGCGCCTTGGCCTCGAACAGCTCGCTGGGGGAGCGGCCGGTCTTGTAGTCGACGACCCGCATCGCTCCGTCGGGGGCGACGTCGAGCCGGTCGACGTAGCCGCGCAGGGTGAGGCCCTCGACCTCGGTCTCGACGTAGAGCTCGCGGGCGGCCGGCTCGAGCCGGGTGGGGTCCTCGAGGTCGAACCACTGCTCGACGAGGGTCTGGGCCGCGGCGAACCAGCCCTCCTCGGTGAGCAGCTCGTCGTCGTCGATCATCGTCTTGAGCTCGGGCCGCTCCTCGACCAGCGCCGACCACCGTGGCGCGAGCAGCGCGACCGCGGCGGCCGGCGTGCGGTCGGCGGCGGGCAGGTCGAAGAGGTGCTCGAGCACGGCGTGCACCAGCGTGCCGCGCGCGGCGGCGGGGGACGGCGGACCCTCGAGCTTGTCGATCGTGCGGAACCGGAACAGCAGCGGGCACTGCTTGAAGTCCGCGGCGCGGCTCGGGGACAGGGCGGGGGTCATGGGGCAAAGGTATGCCGCCCTGCCGACACGCCCGCGCCGCCACCCCGCGGCCTGCCACGTCGGCCCGGCCGCGCGAACCGTGATGCTCGTCTCCGGCCGCGGACCGGCATCCGTGCCGGTGCGAGCATGACGGTGTGCGGACGTTCCGCGAGCGTGCCCCGCTGTTGCTCCTGCTCGCCTCGCTGACCCTCCTCGTCGCGGGTGGCGTGGCCTGGCTGCTCGACGCTCCGCCCGTGGCGGATGCCGTGTGGGCCGCCGGTGCCGCCCTCGGCCTCGTGGCGTCGCTGGGGTGGACCGTGGCCGCGGTCCGCCGCCGCCAGCCCTCCGTCGACGTGATCGCCGTGCTGGCCCTGGGCGGGGCCCTGGCCGTCGGCGAACCCTTCGCCGGCGCGATGATCACCGTGATGCTCGCCTCGGGCCGGGTGCTCGAGGCCCGCGCGGCGGCCCGCGCCCGGCGCGAGCTGAGCCTCCTGGTCGAACGCGCGCCGCGGAACGCCCGTCGCCGGCGGGGCGACGTGATCGAGGACGTGCCGGTCGACCTGGTCGTTCGCGGTGATGCGCTGGTCGTGGGTACGGGCGAGGTCGTGCCGGTCGACGGACGCTTGGTGGGCCCCGGGGTCTTCGACGAGTCCGCGCTCACCGGCGAGGCGCTGCCCGTGGAGCGACCGGCCGGTGACGAGGTGCGCAGCGGCGTGGTCAACGCGGGTGGGCCGGTCGACCTGCTCGCCACCTCGGTCGCCGCCGACTCGACCTATGCCGGTGTCGTGCGGCTGGTCGAGCAGGCGCAGGCGTCGTCGGCCCCGTTCGTCCGCACCGCCGACCGGGTCGCCGTGCTGTTCGTACCGCTCACCCTCGCCCTGGCCGGCGGTGCGTGGCTGCTGTCGGGTGACCCGGTGCGGGCGGTGGCGGTGCTCGTCGTGGCGACGCCGTGCCCCCTGTTGCTCGCCGCCCCGATCGCGATCATGTCCGGGCTGTCCCGTGCCGCGCGCCGCGGCGTCGTCGTCAAGGGCGGCGGCGCGCTCGAGCGGCTCGCGGACGGTCGGGTCGTGCTCTTCGACAAGACCGGAACCCTCACCCAGGGGCGCCCCACCGTCACCGGCGTGGTCACCGCCGACGACGGTGTCGACGCCGACACCCTGCTGCGCCTCGCCGGATCGCTCGACCAGCTGTCCGCGCACGTGCTGGCCGACGCGATCGTCGCCGCGGCGGCCCGTCGGGGCCTGACCCTCACGGTGCCGACCGACGTCGCCGAGGAGCACGGGTACGGGGTGCGCGGCACGGTCGACGGGCACGAGGTGCGGTTGGGCAAGGCCGCGTGGATCGTGCCGGACCCGGCCCCGTCCTGGGTGCGCCAGGTGCGGCGGCGTGCCGACCTCGACGGTTCGATCACCGTCTTCGCCGGGGTCGACGGCATCCCGGCCGGCGCCGTCCTCCTCGAGGACCCGATCCGGCCCGACGCGCCGCGCATGGTGCGCGCCCTGCGCACCGCAGGGGTCGAGCGGGTGGTGCTGGTGACCGGCGACCGAGCCGACGTGGCCGGCACGGTCGGGCGCGTCGTCGGCGTCGACGCGGTGCTGTCCGACTGCGACCCGGCCGACAAGCTCGCCGCCATCGGGAAGGAGTCGGCCACCGCCCCCACCATCATGGTCGGGGACGGCATCAACGACGCCCCGGCGCTGGCGGCCGCCGGGGTGGGCGTCGCGCTCGCGGCGCGCGGCGCGACGGCATCCTCGGAGGCGGCCGACGTCGTGCTGACCGTCGACCGCGTCGATGCGCTCGCCGACGCCATCCTGATCGCTCGTCGGTCGCGCGCGATCGCGCTGCAGGTCGTCGTCGTCGGGATGGGGCTGTCCCTCGTCGCGATGGTGGTGGCCGCCGCCGGGTACCTGCCGCCGGCCCTGGGAGCCGTGCTCCAGGAGGGCATCGACGTGCTCGCCATCGGCCTGGCCCTGCGTGCGGTGCTGCCCGGGCGGGTGCACACCCTCACCATGGCGCCCGAGGACGTCGCCCTCGCCCTGACCCTGCGCGAGCACCACGACGCCGTGCTGCCGGAGGTGGAGCACATCCGCGCCGTCGCCGACGCCCTGTCCTCCGACGACGTCGACCTCGAGCCGGCCCGGCGCCTCCTGGCGCGGCTCGAGACCACCCTCGTGCCGCACGAGCGCGAGGACGAGCAGCTGCTCGTGCCGCTGGTCTCCCGGGCGCTCGGCGGCACCGACGCCACCGCCGCCCTCAGCCGGACCCACGCCGAGATCGAGCACCAGGTCGGACGTCTGCGCCGCCTCCTCGCCAACACCGACCCCGGCGCCACCGACGAGGAGGACGTCGTCGAGCTGCGCCGCCTGCTCTACGGCCTGTACGCCGTGCTGCGCCTGCACAACGCGCAGGAGGAGGAGGGCGCGTTCGCGCTCGTGCCGGCTCAGTCCTCGGGCTGGTAGCCGAGGTT
>DASSQL010000324.1:0-45221 GCA_035702525.1 Ornithinibacter sp.
GCCGTCGCGACGCCGATGCCGGCCAGCGCCATCGTCTTCGTTGTCTTCTCCATGGGTGTCTCTCCTGTGCTGCGCGTCGGTGGACCTCCACCGTCGCCGGACACACTGGCCGCGCACTTTGGCGCGCCTAGCCCCGACCTGTGGGTGCGGCCGGATGCTGTGCGCCGCCCCGGTAGGCTCGCGGCGCCCGGAGCCGTGGTCACGGCGCCGGCGCGAGGGGCGTTAGCTCAGTCGGTCAGAGCAGCGGACTCATAATCCGTCGGTCGTCGGTTCAAGCCCGACACGCCCCACCGGGTCGTTGTTGTATCACTCCGAGTCGTCGCCGTCCGCGTCGAGCACGGTCAGCCACCTCGGGGGCTCGACCGGTCGACGGCAGGTCGCCAGCACCACGATGCCCTCGAACCGCTCGATCCGCTGCAGCAGCCAGGCCGTCTCGAGGTTCGCGTACCGGTCGTGCGCGTCCGAGACCTCGGTGCGGGTCCCGAACAGGGCGTCGGCCTCGTCGAGGAACAGGACCGCCCGGCTGCGCTCGGCCGTGTCGAAGACCGCGGCGAGGTTCTTCTCGGTCTCGCCGATCCACTTCGACACGACTCGCGAGACGTCGACGGTCAGGAGGTCCGATCCGACGGCCGCCGCGACCGCACGCGCGGCGAGCGCCGTGCCGGTCCCCGACGGGGCGACCAGCAGCAACCGGGCTCCAGCTGCGGGGAGGTCGTGGGTCTCGCGCATGCCGACATCGTTCCAGCCGGGTCAAGCCGAGCGTGCCCTCGACGTGCAACTAAAGGTTCTTCAAAGGTCACAGGGATTCTCTTGTCACCGGTGGGTCAGCCAATGCAGGAGCTGGCCAGGCAGGAGCCGAAGTGATGAATGACGACATGACATCGACCGGAGGAGTCTCGCGGCGGACCTTGCTGCGGCTGGGGGCCGCCGGCGGCGTCGGCGCCGCGCTGGCAGGGGCCAGCGTGGGTGCTCCCTACCTCTCGCAGCGTGGGCTGCTCTCCCTGGACGGCGCCTTCGGTGCCACGGCCGGCGGGCTGTCCGACACCTTGTTCTACATCGAGGCGTTCCCCATCAGCCCGCTGATCCTCACGCCCTTCAAGGACGAGCTCGTGGTGCCCAAGGCGCTGCGACCGGAGGCGTACGGCGACTACACGACGTGGTCGCAGCCGCCGGGGCCCGGTGTCGGGCAGCAGAACTCGATCGGCAACCAGCAGCACCAGCTGTGGCCCGGGCGCTGCCCGAGCATCCCGACGCTGCACTCCTACTCGGACCCGGTCGTCTACAAGATCGACTGCCGCGTCGCGCAGCACGCGTTCACCACCTCCAAGGTGATGCCCATCGACAAGAACGGGCGCCCGACCGTCTCCTTCGACGCCGCGGGCAAGCAGTACCCCGCAGGCACCGTCCGCGACCTGCCGTTCAGCACGATCTACGGCTTCAACGGAACCTTCCCGGGGCCGATGATCAACGCCGAGTACGGCCGTCCGGCCCTGGTGCGGTTCGCGAACCACCTCGACGAGAACGAGCTCAACCTCGACCGCCAGGACTTCGGCGCGCCCGACTACTCGTTCCTGACCCACCTGCACAACGGGCACACCGCACCGGAGAGCGACGGCAACCCGCACTACTCGATGCGCTACGGGCCCCAGCACACCGGCTTCCGGTGCGGCCAGTGGGTCGACCAGCTCTACCTGAACTGGCCTGCCGGGGGTGACGACCGCGAGAAGCAGAGCTTCTTCTGGTTCCACGACCACCGGATGGACCACACCGGCTCCAACGTCTACAAGGGCATGGTCGGCCTCTACCCGATCTACGACCCGAAGCCGATGGGCGACAAGGGCGGCACGGACATGGGCGACGAGCGCCAGGGCCTGCGACTTCCGGGCGTGCGCACCGACCACGCGGACGGCTCCTTCGACGTCGAGTACGACATCCCGCTGGCCTTCTACGACTGCCGGCTCGACGACGGCGTCACGATGCACAAGGACATCCACGACACCGCCAACGAGTTCCCGCTCGCGAAGAACCCGGCCACCCACCCGGAGTGGTGGGGCAAGACGTTCTACAAGCACTTCCCGAGCCACGGCTTCGTCGGCGACATCTTCACCGTCAACGGCACGGCCTATCCGGTGCTGGAGGTCAAGCGGCGCAAGTACCGCTTCCGCTTCCTCGACGCCTCCATCGCTCGCATCTACGAGTTCAAGCTGATGAGCTCGACGCAGGGTCCGAAGACCTCCGTCTCCCTCGGCTACAGCGGCGACGAGCTCGAGGGGCAGTACCGAATCCCGGACGCCCAGCAGTGCATGCAGTTCACCCAGATCGCCTCGGACGGCGGCCTGCTGCCCTTCCCCCTCACGCGCGACTCGTTCGAGCTGTGGCCGGCCAAGCGGCGCGAGGTCATCATCGACTTCACCAGGTACATGGACGGCACGCCGACCACCAAGGGTGACGTCATCTACCTCACCGACGTGATGAAGATGCCGAACGGGCGGATGTGGGAGAGCTCCACGCGCTTCTCCCCCGACCCCGCCTACAAGGTGCCGGTGCTGAAGTTCGTCATCGGCGACGACGCCCCCGACGACAGCCAGATCCCCACCGAGATGCGCCCGCTGCCCCCGCTGCCGTCGAACTGGCAGAGCCTGATGGACAACCGCCTCATCTTCGAGGTGCAGCGCGGGTCGGCCGGTGGCGAGGTCGAGTGGCTGATCAACGGCAAGCCCTTCGACCCGGCCAAGGTGGCCACCAGCCTGAAGAACAAGGCCGGCAAGACGCCTCTGGCACAGCAGAAGAAGGACAGCTTCAACCTCTGGGAGATCCGCAACGGCGGCGGTGGCTGGGTGCACCCCTTCCACCTCCACATGGAGGAGCACCGAACCGTGATGCGCAACGGCCGGGACGTCACGAAGTCCAGCCCCGGGCACCCCGACGACGTCTCTCGTGAGGACCTGGTGGCGCTGGACCCGGGCGAGCAGGTGATCATCTACCGCGGCTTCCGCGACTTCACCGGGCCCTACGTCTCGCACTGCCACAACCTGGCGCACGAGGACCACGCGATGATGTTCGGCTGGGAGATCACCTGATGTCGACCGGCATCGCGGCCCCGAGCGTGCAGGACCGGGCGCATCGGGGTCAGCCGGTGGCGGGCGTGCCCTGGCTGACCGTGCTGCCGCTCGCCGTGGTCCTGGCCTTCGCGGACGTGTTCTGGGTCGGCTCGCTGCGCGGTGCCGTCGGCGCGATCGAACGGACCCAGAGCCCGTTCACGAGCTGGCTGCGTGAGTCCGCGCTCTCCGTACCGCTCTTCGTCCTGGCCGTGCTCGGCGCCCTCACCCTGGCCCTGCACCGCTTCGGCCCGTCCGGGCACCGACCTCGGCAGGTGCTGCTCAGCTCCGTGCTGGTCGCCGGTGCCGCGACCCTGGCGGGGGTGGCGGTGCTCGCGGCCAGCTCGGGCTACGACTACCTGCTGCAGCTGCAGCAGGACCTGATGATGGGCACGATGCGGCAGACCTGCACCGGAACCTGCCTGGTGGCCCAGGACCGAGCGGCCTTCTGGCTCCAGGCGAGGTCGGTCGGCTGGGGAAGCCTGATCCTGCTCGCGACGAACCTCGTCCTGGTGGGCTGGGCCGTCGCCTTCATGGGTGGCCGGCTCCGGGTCAGCACCCCACGCCCGGTCGGCTCGAGCAGCGCGAGCCGTGGCGACGAGCTGCGCACCCTGCTGGTCGTCGGGCTGGTCGGCAGCGCCGTCATCCACCTCGCCGTCATGCCGGAGCACTTCACCGAGTGGGCAGCCGCGGGAACCTTCTTCGTCGCCCTCACGCTCGCCGAGCTCGCCGTCGCGGGCTGGCTGCTCCTCGGAGCGCGCCCGTGGCCCCTGGTCGCCGCGGCCGCGGTCTCAGCCGGCCCCCTCCTGTTGTGGGTGTGGTCACGCACCACGGGCCTCCCCTTCGGCCCGGAGCCCGGCCAACCGGAGGCGGTCGGTCTCGCCGACTGCGCCGCCTGCCTGCTGGAGGTGGCCACGCTGGTCCTGGCCGTCGCCCTCATCCGGGGCTGGACGAGGGGCCGGCGTGCGGACCCGTCGTCGACCCACGGCGCGCGGCTCGCCCTCGTGGCCCTCGTCGCCGTGACCGCCCTGGGCCTGGCCGGCACCCCGCTCGCCTGGTTCACCGTGCTCGTCGAGGGCAGCGGGCACGGCGGCTAGGCCACCGCGGTGTCCTCGTAGGAGCGGGGGTCCTCGACCGGCTCGATGTGGCAGAGCACGTCGATGTCGGGAAACTCCGCCACGAGCGCGTCGGTGATGTCCTCGGCCAGGTCGTGACCGCGTTGCACGGTCCAGCCGCCGGGCACGAGCAGGTCGAACTGCATGAACCGCCGGTTGCCGGCCTCCCGGGTCAGCAGCCGGTGCCAGGTGACGTCGTCGGAGGTGAACCGACCGAGCACCTCGCGGATCACCGCGTTGTCCTCCTTGGGCAGGCTGACGTCCATCAGCCCGGCCGACGCACTGCGGATCAGCCGCCACCCGGTCACCAGGATGTTCAGCCCCACGGCGAAGGCCACCACCGGGTCCAGCCGCTCCCACCCGGTCACCCAGACGAGCAGCACCCCGACCACGACGCCCACCGACGTCCACACGTCCGTCATCAGGTGCTTGCCGTCGGCGGTGAGCGTGATCGACCGGTACCGCGCGCCGGCCCGCAGCAGGACGACCGCCACCAGCCCGTTCACGGCCGAGGCCACCACCGACACGGCGAGCCCGACGCCCACGTTCTCGAGCGCCTGCGGGTTCAGGAACCGCTGGATGGAGCTGAACAGGATCACCGCGGCGGCGACGAAGATCATCATCCCCTCGGCCGCGGCCGAGAAGTACTCCGCCTTGCTGTGCCCGAAGTGGTGGTTCTTGTCGGCGGGCTTGATCGCGACGGTGAGCGCCACCAGGGCGACGACGGCCGCGACCAGGTTGACCAGCGACTCGGCGGCGTCGGACAGCAGACCCACCGACCCGGTGATCCGCCAGGCCACCGTCTTCAGCGCGATGGTCACCAGCGCCGCCGCGATCGACAGCCACGCGAACCGGCTGAGGTCGACGGGTTGCGGACGCGGTCGGGCCGCGGGGGTGGACACCCGGCCATTCTCCTATCGCCCGGTGAGGGCGTGGGTCACCCTCGGTGGTGACGGTGGTCATGCCGTGGATGCCGGGTCGCCCACCCCTCGCCCGGCGAGGGTGATCCCGCCGACAGGGGCACCCCCACGAGCCGCCCGGGTGAAAGGCTGGGGGTGACCACTGAAGGGGTGATCCGATGACCGGACGACGCGCCATGGGCGCCGTCGACGCCGTCTGGCTGGCGATGGACAGCCCCGAGAACCTCATGGTCATCGAGGGCATCATGACGCTCGATGGCCCGGTCGACTTCGAGCGTCTGGCTGACGTCCTCCAGCACCGCCTCGTCGACCGCTACCCCGTCTTCCACCAGGTCGTCGTCGAGGCGTCGAACGTGCTGGGGATGCCGCACTGGGAGGACGACCCCGACTTCTCGATCGACCACCACCTCCACCACGCGACCCTGCCCGAACCGGGCGACGAGGCCGCGCTCCAGACGTTCGTCGAGCGCAAGATGCAGGAGCCCATCGACCGCAGCCGGCCGCTGTGGCACTTCTACGTCATCGACGGCTACCAGGGCGGCTCGGTCGTCGTGTCGCGCTTCCACCACGCCCTCGCCGACGGCATGGCCCTCGCCGAGGTGCTGCTCTCGCTGACCGACGCGGCGCCGGATGACGACCTGCTCCCCGTGCCGACGCACCACGCCCCGCCCGCCGACGAGCCGGAGCCGCCGCCCACCAGCCTGCTGGAGGTCGCGGGCCGGTTCGCCCGACCGGTCACCTCCCCCGTGTCCGCGGGACTGCGCGGTGCCCTGAACGTGCTCGGCGAGGTGCCGGCCGCCCTGCACCCGTCGTACGCCGTCGAGGCCCTCACCACCGCGTGGCAGACCGGGCAGATCGCCGACAAGCTGCTCCTCGGGCACAACCCGGACTCCCCGTTGAGCGGCCCTCCCGGCCTCGCCAAGCGCGCCGTCTGGTCGCAGGAACGACCGCTGGTCGACATCAAGCTGGTGGGTCGCGCGGCCGGCGCCACCGTCAACGACGTGCTCGTGGGGGCCGTGTCCGCCGCGATCAGCCACTACGTCGGCGGCCGCGGTGGCGACCCCGCAGACCTGTCGACGATGGTGCCCGTCAACGTCCGAGTCCCCGGCCAGCCGCTCCCCCGCGAGCTCGGCAACAAGTTCGCGCTGGTGATGCTGCCGTTGCCGACGTCCCGGCTGGCACCACTGCAGCGGCTCGCCGAGTCCAAGCGCCGGATGGACTCGATCAAGCGCTCCCCCGAAGCCGTGCTCACCTTCGGCCTGCTCACGGCGATCGGGCTCGCGAACACGGCGGTGGCCAAGCAGGTCATCGACTTCTTCGCGGCGAAGGCGATCGGGGTCACCACCAACGTGGCCGGCCCGAGGACCGGGCGTTACCTCGCCGGAACCCGGCTCACCGGCATCCTCGGCTGGGTGCCCGGCTCGGGAGCCCAGACCCTGGGCGTGTGCATCATCAGCTACGACGGCATCGTGCGCGTCGGGTTCAAGGCGGATGCCGCGCGGGTCACCGACCCCGAGAAGCTCGTGCACGCCTTCGACGACGAGATGGACACCCTCGTCCGGCTCGCTGCCGCCGTCTGACCTGGAGGTCACCGATGCCCACCGACACCGCCAGCGCCACCGTCCGGGTCGACGCCCCGATCGCGCAGGTGCTGGAACACCTCCGCGACGTGGAAGCCACCCCCGCGTGGGTGCCGGACATCAAGGAGGTGCAGGTGCTGAGCAGCAACGACGACGGCACCCCGCTCACCGCCGCCGTCGCGGCATCCACCGCCGTCGGCACCGACCGGTACACCATCCGCTACGAGCACTCCGACGACGGGATGTCGTGGCACCTCGTCGAGGGCCGGCTGCAGACCGGTCAGGATGCCGAGTACGTGTTGCGCCCGCTCGACGACGACCACACCGAGGTCACCTTCACCCTGACGATCAGCCACAACCTGCCGCTGCCCGGCTTCATCCGCAGCCGCACGATCAAGGGGCTCGTCGCGAACAACACCGGCGGGCTGGTCAAGCACTTCGCCGGGTGACCGACCAGCGGTTCAGCTGTCGAAACCGACCCCCGCGGCGTCGAGCCCGCGCAGCCAGAGGTTGCGGCGGCCGGTGCGGTCCTCGGCGGCGAGGCTGGCGCGGGTGGCCCGCACCGCGGCGAAGCGGATCGGCTCGGGCGGGAACGGCATCGGCTTGCGCCGCACCATACCCAACCGGGTGACCTCGTTTTCGCGGCCGTCGACGAGGTCGAGCGCCACCCGGGCGCCGAAGCGGGTCGAGGCGACGCCCAGCCCGGTGTAGCCGACCGCGTACGACAGCCGGCCGCCGAGCGCCGTGCCGAAGACCGGCGTGAAGCGCGAGGTGGTGTCGATGACGCCGGCCCACCGGTGCGTGAACCGCAGCCCCTCGAGCTGGGGGAAGATCTCGAAGAAGTGCCGCGCGAGCAGGTCGTGCGACTCGCTCTGCTCCAGGCGCGGGTCGATCTTCCCGGGGAAGTGGTAGTTCGCGTCGTACCCGCCGAAGAGCACCCGGTCGTCCAGGGTGCGGCGGTAGTAGTGGAACTGGTTGCCGGCGTCGGTGAGGCCCTCGCGCTCACGCCAGCCCACGGCATCCAGCTGGGCCGTCGACAGCGGCTCGGACATCAGCACGTGGTCGTAGACCGGCAGCGTGTAGAGCGCGAGCCGCTTGAGCGGTCCGCGGAACGCGCCGGTGCCGAGCACGACGCGGTCGGCCCGCACGCTGCCCCACTCGGTGCGCACGACCACACCGCCGTCCTCGCGGTCGAACGCGGTGACGCCGGTGTCCTCGTGCAGCCGCACCCCGAGCCGCTCGGCGGCGTCGGCGAGACCCCAGACCAGCCTGCCCGGGTCGACCAGCCCGATGGTGGGGTCGAGGAAGCCCGCGAGGTAGCGGGGCGAGTCGACCCGGGCCCGCGCCTGCGCGGCATCCAGGTACGCGACCGGCACCCCGTGGTCACGGTGCAGCGCGTAGCCCTCGCGGACCGACTCGAGCTGGTGCTCGGTCAGCGCCATCGTGATCTCACCGGGCACGTGGTAGTCGGCGGCGATGCCGTGGGCCGTGAGGGTGCGCTCGAACCCGGCCCGGTTCTCGTCGGCGAGTCGCTCGAGGGTGCCGATCTCGCCGGGCCAGCAGGCCAGCCCCTGGGCCAGCCCGTGGGTGAGCGACGACGCCACGAACCCGCCGTTGCGTCCGGACGCCGCGACACCGAACCGCCCGCGCTCGAGCACGACGACGTCACGCGACGGGTCGTCCTCCTTGGCCTGGATCGCCGCCCACAGCCCGGTGAACCCACCCCCCACGACGACGAGGTCGGCCCGGTGCCCGGACCCGGTGAGCGACGCCCGCGGCGAGGGCCGCTCGGGGCGGTCGGTCCAGAAGACGTCGGGGGTCGCGTCGGCCAGAGAGGCCCGCACGGCGGCGGGGTCGGCAGTCATGCGCCCATCATGCCGGGTGCGAGGATGCCGGTATGCGCCTGCTCAGCCCCGACGTCACCGCCGCCGAACTCACCCACGAGCCGCTGCCCGCGGACGAGGTGGTCGCCGGCTCACCCACCGCGGCGGTGCTCACCCTCGGCACCGTCGGCGGCGCCGAGGTCGGCCTGTGGGAGATGGCCGTGGGCACCGCCCGCGACACCGAGGTCGACGAGGTGTTCGTCATCGTCTCCGGCCGTGGCCACGTGACCTTCGACGACGGCGAGCGGATCGACCTGGCACCCGGCGTGGCCGTGCGGCTGACCGCCGGGGAGCGCACCGTGTGGGCGGTCACCGAGACCCTGCGCAAGGTCTGGGTGGCCTGAGCGTGGCCGAGCCCCTCGTCGTCCTCGCGGGCGTCAACAAGCACTTCGGCGAGCTGCACGTGCTGCGCGACATCGACCTCACGGTCGGCCGCGGCGAGGTCGTCGCGGTGATCGGCCCGTCGGGCTCGGGGAAGTCCACGCTGTGCCGCACGATCAACCGGCTCGAGACGATCGAGTCGGGCACCATCACGATCGACGGCGTGCCGGTCCCCCAGGACGGGCGCGACCTCTCGCAGCTGCGCGCGGAGGTCGGCATGGTCTTCCAGTCGTTCAACCTGTTCGCGCACATGACGATCCTCGAGAACGTGACGCTCGGGCCGGTCAAGGTGCGCAAGGTCGACCGGGCCACCGCCGACCGGCGCGCGATGGAGCTGCTGGAACGGGTCGGGGTGGCCGAGCAGGCCGACAAGCACCCGGGCGAGCTGTCCGGCGGGCAGCAGCAGCGGGTGGCCATCGCCCGGTCGCTGGCCATGGACCCCAAGGTGATGCTGTTCGACGAGCCGACCTCGGCACTCGACCCGGAGA
Organism: Ornithinibacter sp.; assembly: GCA_035702525.1. Lineage (GTDB taxonomy): Bacteria > Actinomycetota > Actinomycetes > Actinomycetales > Dermatophilaceae > Fodinibacter. The sequence goes on from DASSQL010000324.1 coordinate 9,466, forward strand.
TGATCACCGAGGTGCTCGACGTGATGACCGAGCTGGCCCACAGCGGCATGACGATGGTCGTCGTGACCCACGAGATGGGCTTCGCCCGCCGGGCGGCGAACCGGGTCGTCTTCATGAGCGAGGGCGAGATCGTCGAGCAGGCCGCGCCCGAGGAGTTCTTCACCAGCCCGCGCACGGGGCGCGCCCGCGACTTCCTGGCCAAGATCCTGAGCCACTAGGAACGACGAAGGGCCCGGGCCGTGGCGCACACCGCATCCCGGAGTCCGCCGGGCAGGTGGCAAGTGGCAGGTGGATCGGTTTGCGGCGACGAGGGCCACGCCAACAACGCTGACACGAGGAGGCTTTCCGCCCCACGGAGAGGGTAGAACGGAAACGGAACTGTCGCGACGACCGAGGAGGAACACGTGCCCAAACGCAACAGCCCAGGCCCATCGGTCAAGGACCCTGACCTCTACGAAGAGCTGCGCGACGACGGCGCGAGCAAGGAGAAGGCCGCCCGCATCGCGAACGCGGCGGCGAGCACCTCACGCGCGGCAGTCGCGCGCAAGGGCGGCAAGGCCGGCGACTACGACGACTGGACCAAGGAGCGGCTGATGAAGCGAGCCCGCGAGCTCGGGATCGCAGGCAGGTCGTCGATGACCAAGGACCAGCTGATCGAAGCCCTGCGTCACCATTGACCCGCACGCCGCCGCCGGGTGCGCGGCCATCCAGGCACGGGTCGACCGTGAGCTGACGGCAACGACGGAGGCAGTATGCCGAACAACGGCGCGCACCAGCGCGAAGACACCCCCCGGGAGCAGCAGCCCTCGCAGGAGACGCTGACTCGCAACTGGGACGAGCTCCTCCAAGAGATCCGGGTGACCCAGACCGGGGTCCAGATCCTCACCGGCTTCCTTCTCACCGTGCCGTTCTCGTCCAGGTTCGCCGACCTCACCGCCTTTCAGACAGGCCTCTACCTGGCCGTCCTGGGCGGTGCAGTCCTGACGACCGGGCTGGTCGTCGCGCCGGTCGCATTCCACCGCGTGTTGTTTCGACGGCGTCGACGCGAGCTGCTGGTCGAGAGCGGGAACAGGTTCGCCCTCAGTGGGCTGGCGATGCTCGCACTGACTGTCTCCGGTGTGGTCACCCTGGTCGTCAACGTCGTCGTGGGCGCATGGGAGTCGTATGTCGCCGGTGGGGTGGTGCTCGTTGCCTTCGTGGTCCTCTGGGCGGTGCTACCCCGCATCATTGACCGCGTCGACGCGAAGCCGCACAATCCGCCGCCGGACGACCGCGGGAACCCTCCGTGAAAAGGGCCTGCGTGTGGGCGGTTGGCCAGCCCGTTCTCATTGCCATCGGCCACCAGAGCGTCAGTGGCCCCGCCCCGGTCCTTGGGCACTGACACACGGGCCGCTGAAGTCGGGAGCACGCGGCGTTTGCCAACGCTGGGCCCGGGCATGGATCAGGTGAGGAGATGGTCATGGACATTCACAGATCGCACCTGCGCGCCGACGGCACGACTTGGCCCCCCGTCACCCCGGACCCACCGCCCCCACCCGGTTACGTCGACCCGATCCCCGAGCTCGAGGCCGCACTGGACGAGTCGGTGGCGCTCGAGCATGACGAGGCTGGGTCGAAGCCAGGTGGTGGGCCCGACGAGGCTGAGGCCCCGCCAGGTCCACTCCCCCACGTGGAGGCCGAGACGGACCGCCAGGAAGGCACCCCGACGAACACCTGACCCAGGTCAGGCCAGACATCGACGCCACGGGAACATCGTCTGCCCGCCGCGAGCCGCCACGGATACGCGAGTGGTCAACCTCGGAGTACGGGCGCCTCCGGTCGCCGGGCGACCACGGCCGGTTCGACCTGCATGGCCCTCCGCTGACCCAGCCGGCGGTAGACGTCCTCGTAGCCGGCGGCCATGACCTCCACGCCGAAACACTTCTCGGCGTGTTGCCTACAGGCGGCCGGGTCGAGCCCTCGGACCCTCGCGATCGCGGCCGGCAGCTCCCCCTCGTGCTCGACGACGACGCCGGTGCACCCGTCGATGACGACCTCGGGCACCGACCCGTGGCCGAGCGCGACCACGGGCGTGCCGCAGGCCATCGCCTCGACCATCACCATGCCGAACGGTTCGTCCCACCGAATGGGGAAGAGCAGGCAGCGTGCCCCGGCGAGAAGCCGGCGCTTCTCCGTGCGGTCGGCGTCGCCGACGTAGATCGCGTCCGCTCCGAGCCGAGGCGCGATCTCGGCCTCGTAGTACTCCTGCTCCGGAGGCTCGGCGCACTTGCCTGCGAGGAGTATCCGAACCCCCGCCGCCCGGGCCGCGTCGATCGCGAGGTGTGGGCCCTTCGTCTCGTGGAACCTACCGAGGAAGAGCACGTAGTCCTCCTTGCGGTCGCGGAAGGGGAAGCTGGTCACGTCGACCGCGTTGTGGACCGTTGCGGCCCAGTTCAGGTCGACAGCGGAGCGACGCTGGTTCTCCGAGATCGCCACCAGCGATATGTCGCCGCCCAGCGGGCGGTACAGATCGACCAGGTCGTTCATCGGGCCGTGCACGGTCACGAGGGTCGGCGCCCGGCGGCTGCGGGCCAACAGTGGGCCGGCAAGGGTGTGGTCGTGGACGACGTCGTAGTCGGTTCCGGCTCCGATGAGAGATGCAACCCGGGCGGCGTTCACGACCTCGGGAAGGGCCTCGCCGAGCTGGGCCACGGGGTGCTCGTCCCATGTCCGGATGAAGCGTTGTGCCTTGGTCCCGTGGTCACCGGCGGCGAGCAGAGTGACCCGGTGGCCACGCTCGACGAGGCCGTCGACCAGGTCCGCCACCACGCTCTCGACGCCGCCGTAGCCCTCCGGCGGGATGGTGAAGTAGGGCGGCGCGACCATGGCGATGTGCAACGGACGCGAGGCAGGCGATCCCGCCGACAAGGACACCACTGACATGGCCACCTCCAGGTGCACGCTCGCACCGGTTACGCGCCCGGCGCGCCCTTCTCCTACCCCGCGACCGCCGCGTTCATGCTCCACCGATACTGACGCCGGGTGGTCCGCCCCGCGCCAGCCACGAGCCGGTTGTCACGAGCAGCTCGAGCGTGGAGGCGCCAAGGTGTAGCTGGTCGACCTTCATCGGCAGCATTGCCGTCGGGACGGCCGGGTCGACCGCCACGACGCCAGCCGGGACGTCGGGTTCCAGACCGAGGAGCACGCGCAGGAGCAGCAGGGGGGTCGCCGCCGCCCACGCCTGGGGAGCACATGCAGTGGGGTAGGGGATCGGGTCCGGGAAGGCCTCGCGGTCGAAGCCGCAGAACAGCTCGGGGAGACGTCCCCCGAACGCCTCCGCCGCGTCGAGGACACCACGCACCACCTGCTGGGCCTCATCGACGAACCCGTAGCGCCGCAGTCCCGCCGCGACCAGGGCGTTGTCGTGCGGCCAGATCGAGCCGTTGTGGTAGCTCATCGGGTTGTAGGCGCCCATCGACGACGCGAGCGTGCGCACCCCGAAACCACTGAACATCTCCGGGCTGACGAGGGCGGCGGCCACCTCGGGAGCATGCTCCTCGTCGACGATGCCGCTCCAGAGGCATTGGCCCATGTTGGATGCGAGCGACTCGACCGGTTGCTTCTGGCCGTCGAGGGCCAAGGCGAGGTAGCCGCGGTGCGGGAGCCAGAACCGGTCGTTGAACGCGGCCTTCAGCGCTTCGGCTTGCTGGGCCAGCTCACCGGCGTGCTCGTGGTCGCCGAACGCATCCGCCAGCTCGGATCTCGCGCGGAGCGCCCCGTAGACATAACCCTGGACCTCGGCGAGCGCGATGGGTGCGTGCGGGAGGGCCCCCGAAGGCAGAGTGACTCCGTCGAAGGAGTCCTTCCACCCCTGGTTGACCAGCCCGTGCGGAGTGGCACGTTCGTACTCGACGAACCCGTCCCCGTCCCGGTCGCCGTGGTTTCGCACCCACTCGAGCGCGCGATCGGCGTGGGGCAGCAGGGGTTCGAGGTCGGCGAGCGGAGTGCCCCATCGCCTCAGCTCACCCAACAGCATGACGAAGAGCGGCGTCGCGTCGGCCGTGCCGAAATAGACGGTGTCGGTGCCGGGCACTTCTGCCGGCGACAGACCGGAGCGGATCTCGTGGAGGATGCGACCGGGTTCCTCCTCCGTCTCCGGGTCAACGCGTTCACCTTGGCGGTCGGCGAGCACCTGGAGGGTGCCGAGACCGACCCGGGCGTCGAGAGGCAGCAGCATCCAGCTCGTGAGTAGCGAGTCACGGCCAAAGACGGTCATGAACCACGGTGCCCCCGCAGCGAGGATCACCCGGTCCCCATGAGCAGGATCGGTGATCCGCAGCCCCGCGAGCTCGTCGGTGCAGGTGCGAAGCAGGTCGTCGAAGCTCTGGTCCGACGAGCGCAACCGGGGGCTTCTGGCTCGCCAGTGGGCGTGCTGGAGGGTCGGGACGCTGTCGACGTGCGGCTCCCCGGGGGGATAGGGAGTCACCAACGCCGTCCCCTGGATCGACGGGACGACTCGCACGGTGATGACAGTCTTCCCTCGCGGGGGGATGACGACGCGCCACCGCAGCTCGCATCCCTCGGCATGCGGGTCTCCGGTCGCCGTCACGCGGACCGATCGGGGTGTCGGTTGTCGGGTCGATTGGTGGAGGAGACCGTGCGCAGCAGTCCTCGTGATGTCTCGCGCAACGGCGGCCCGTCCCTCCTTGACCTCGAAGAGGTTGGCGAAGTCGGTCGAGGCTGTCAGCACCAGGGTGTGTTCCTCCAGATGGCGGCTGAGGTTCTGCAGGGTGATGTCCTCGACGAGACCATTTCCGACGTACCGCTCGCGAACCACGAGCAGCGTGCTGTCCGCCAGGCCCTCTCGGGGTTTGCGACGTGTGACGAAGGAGGCCGCATGCGGTCCGATGGCCTCCACTCCCAGGGGCTCGAGCCGGTCACCGTCCACGCTCAGGGCGAAGTGTTCGACGAACCTGGTTTCCTGGACGATCAGCCCGTGGGTCGTCGCTCCCCCCAGGTCCCCGACCCGGTCGGAAACGCAGAACGAGCGGCCCTCCACGAGCGTGACATCTGCACCCATGCCCGCGCTCGGTTGCCCACCGGTGAACGACCATCCCTGGCCCATACATCCAACCCCAACGCGCCACACGGCGGCTGTCAACCGCAGTGTCCGGACGGGGCGGCACGGTCTGCGTGCCGGACTGCCGAACTCAAGTCCCTACCGCACCCCGAGGTCGTTGCCGTAGGCACGGCCTGAGCAACGTCGCGGTCAGTTGCATCCGGGCCGTCGGCGGCACGAGTGGAGCGTCTGTCACCCGGCACGGACCTCGGCCCGCAGTCGCGTCGGTAGGCAGGCCGCTGCAGCCGAAGAACATCGGATGAGAAACCCCCCACGGCAAGTCACGTGCGCCACCTTTGGAGTACCTCACTGGAAGTCACCGCGCGGCTACGGATGAAGGGCGGAGCACATGCGGTCGTGGCGTGCGTCGGAGGCCGGGTCCCTCGGCCGCTTGTACGCCTGGTGCGCGGTCACCCTGCGCTGGTTCATCGTGCTGGGCTGGGCGGCCGTCGCGGCTGCGGCGCTGTGGCTGCCGGCCACGAGTCAACGCGCCGACCTGGGCGGGTTCGCCCCCCCGAACAGTGCCGCGATAGCCACCGAGCGGGCTTCCGCGCAGGCCTTCGGCTTCCCGATCCTCAGCCGCACGGTACTCGTGCAGCGCACCGAGTCCGGGCTGTCCAAGGGGGCCCAGGAGCGCGCCGTCGAGCGCGCCGTCGGTGTGGCCAAGGGCACGATCGGTGACGTCGGTCCCATCGCCGCTGCGGTGCCGGTCGTCAACGTCAGGGACGCCTTCACGTCAGCGGAGCAGGGCACCACCGCGCTGACCTACATCTTCACCAAGCCGGGCACGAGCTTCGCCGACGAGGTCGGCGCTGCCGGCGCATTCGGCCGGCAGCACGTGAACCAGCCCGATGACCACCTGGTCGGGGTGACCGGCACCGTCCCGGCACAGGTCGAGCAGTCCGACACCCTCTACGGCCACCTGCTGCTGCTCGAGTGCCTCACCCTGGCGGTCGTCATCGGGGTCGTAGCGCTGAAGTTCCGCTCGTTCATCGCCCCCTTGGTGGCCCTGCTGACCGCCGCGCTGTCCTACTTCCTCGCGGTGCGGGTGACGGACTACGTGGGCGGACTCGTCCAGCACGGCGGAGCACCTGAGGAGCTCAAGCCACTGGTGCTCGCGCTGGTGCTGGGTATCGTCACCGACTACGCGATCTTCTACCTGTCCAGCATGCGCACCGGCCTGGAGGAGGGCCTCAACCGTTTGACAGCGGCGAAGGCCTCGGCTGCCCAGACCGGACGGATCGTGCTCGTTGCCGGCATCGCCGTGGCGGCCGGCTGTGCGGCGATGCTCGTGGCCAAGTCAGGCTTCTTCCGGGCCTTCGGGCCGGTGCTGTCCCTGTCGGTGCTGACCGCCGTAGTCGTCTCGGTGACCTTGTTGCCAGCGTTGCTCGCCATCTTCGGCCGGGGCCTGTTCTGGCCGGCCACACCTCGGCGCAACCACAGCCGGACCGTGTCCCGTGCCGCGGCTCGGGTGCTGACCGTCCGGGTCGTGGCCCTCGCCCTCGGCGGCGCCTGCGTCGTCGGCCTCGCAGTGCTGGCCGACCACGCGGACCGCCTCCGGCTCGGGGTGTCCTTCGTCGCGGCACTGCCGCCCCACAGCGAGCCCGCCGAGGCCGCGCGCGCGGCGGCTGCCGGCTTCGCCCCCGGCGTCATCGCGCCCACGGAGGTGCTGCTGCAGGGCAGCGGCGTGGGCAGCGACCCGCAGAAGCTGACCGACCTCAGCCGTGAGCTCGGGCAGCAGCCCGGAGTCGCCGGAGTGCTCAGCCCCAGCGCCCTGCCGGACCAGGCGGTGCGAGGAGCACTGGTGACGAAGACCGGTGACGCGGCCCGGCTTCTCCTCGTACTGGACCACGACCCCTTGGGCGCCACAGCGATCTCCGACCTCAACCACCTCACGGCGGCGATGCCCGGGCTCCTGCAGCGGGCGGGCCTGCACGACATCCGATACGGACTGGCAGGCGACACCGCCGTGGCGGCAGAGCTGGTTGCCGCAACCAACGCCGACCTGCGCCGCATCGCTGTCGCCGTGCTGGCGATCAACCTGCTCCTGCTCATGGTGTTCCTTCGCGCGGTCGTGGCGCCCGTGCTGTTGCTCGCCTGCAGCGTGCTCGCCCTCGCCGCGTCGCTGGGGTGCCTGGCCATCGTCTTCCAGGGTCGTCTGGGCCATGAGGGCGTCGCGTTCTACGTACCCTTCGCGGCCTCCGTGCTGCTGCTGTCGCTCGGCTCGGACTACAACATCTACGGGGTCGGCCACGTCTGGACCCGGGCCCGTCACACCACCCTGCGACAGGCGATCGCGGAGCGAGTTCCCGAGACCTCGGGTGCCATCACCGCCGCGGGGATCACCCTCGCGGCAAGCTTCGGCATGCTGGCCCTGGTGCCGCTGCGGCAGTTCCGCGAACTGGCGTTCGTGCTGGCCCTGGGTGTGCTCATCGACGCTCTTCTCGTCCGTTCGGTGCTGGTGCCCGCCCTCCTGACCCTCCTTGGCAGGTTCAGCGCCTGGCCGCGCACGCTTCATGCCCCTGACTCGCGGCCCGGACCTCAGGGGCAGTCTCCAGCCGCAGCGAACGTCAAGCAGCAGGTCGAGCTGTCCAGCAAGGGCGCCTAGGGAATCCGGCGCCCTACAGCGGTGTGGCCACCGCGGTCGCGAGCTGACCGGTGTTCGGCGCACCTACCAGTCCCTGCGGCGTCCGCTACAGACGACCCCTGACCTGTGGCGCCCCTCGATCCCCTACGTCGGGAAATGGCTTGTGCACAGCCACCAGTACGGCCCGGCTGCGCGCCATCATGAACGAGGAGGGAGGTGGCTGCGGTGAGTGACACGACCGCGCTGCTGCTGGCGTGGCTCGAGTTCTTCGCTGTCCTCACGGTGCTGGCGTTCGTCCTGTTGGGGCGTCCACGGTGAGCCGCTGCCATCGGTGGCACGGGGTCGCCCGAGGCGGTGCCACCGCTCTGGTCGCCGCTCTCGTGTTGATGGTGGTGTCCGGCTGCGGTGAGGAACCCAGCGCGGTGTACCGGGACTCGGCCGTCAGCGCTCTCGGGGGGAGCCTCAGCGAGGCTCGCACCGCCGAGCTGGCCGGGCGGCTCTGGGTAGCCGGGCGCTCGACGCACTCCTTCGCCGTCGTGATCGTGTACGCCAGCGACACAGGGGTGGGAGCGGACGCCGCCTGGTTCGAGCAGCAGCAGCCCCCGGCGCGAGCCGATGACGCGGTGCGCCGGCGCACGACCGACGCCTTGGACGGGGCGGCATCCGCGGTGCAGTCGGTGCGGATCGCCCTGGGCCGTGGCGACGTCGGCGCCACCCGTGCAGCGCTCGGTGAGCTGCGGGCCGCCTGCGAGCATCTCGAGTCCTTGGCCGAGGAGCTGTCGTGAAGCGGCTGTTCGCGGTGGCCCTCGGCATCCTCACCGCGATAGGCGGGTTCGTCGACATCGGGGACCTGGTCACCAACGCCGCGGTCGGGTCCCGGTTCGGGCTGTCCCTGGTCTGGGTCGTGGTGGTCGGCGTGTTGGGCATCTGCGTGTTCGCGGAGATGAGCGGCCGAGTGGCGGCCGTCAGCGGACGGGCCACCTTCGACCTGATCCGGGAACGGCTCGGGCCGAGGGTCGGCCTGGCCGCCCTGGTCGGCTCGATGGCGGTCACGTTCCTCACGCTCACCGCGGAGATCGGCGGCGTGGCGCTGACCCTCGAGCTCGCGTCCAGCATCAACTACCTGCTGTGGGTCCCCGTGGTGGGAGTGCTGGTCTGGGTGGTGCTGTGGCGGGTCCGCTTCGCGGTGCTGGAGAACGCGTTCGGGCTCGCCGGGTTGGCCCTGATCGTGTTCGCGCTCGCCGTCTGGAAGCTCGGCCCTGACTGGGGTCCACTCGTGGACGAGGCCGCGCGCCCGGCCGTGCCGGCCAGCGAGGACGCCACCACCTACTGGTTCTACGCCGTCGCCCTGTTCGGCGCAGCGATGACGCCGTACGAGGTGTTCTTCTTCTCCTCCGGTGGCGTCGAGGAGAAGTGGGGACCCAGCAGCCTGCGGACGATGCGAGCGAACGTGTTCATCGGCTTCCCTCTCGGCGGGGTGCTCTCGGTCGCCATCGCCGCCGCGGCGGCGATCGTGCTGCGACCCCAAGGCATAGAGGTGGCGAGCCTGGGGCAGGTGGCCCTGCCGGTGCTGGCGGCCTTCGGCAAGCTCGGTCTGGTGTTGGTGCTCATCGGCTTCTTCGCAGCCACCTTCGGGGCGGCCTGCGAGACGGGGCTGTCGGTCGGCTACAGCGTCGCGCAGTACTTCGGGTGGCAGTGGGGCAAGTTCGTCGAGCCGTTGCGCGCGGCCCGGTTCCACACCGTCGTCCTGCTGTCGTGCGTCGCCGGTGTCGGCATCCTGCTGACCACGGTGGACCCGATCCTGGTGACCGAGTACTCGGTGGTGTTCAGCGCCCTCGCCCTGCCGTTGACCTACCTGCCGATCCTCGTCGTCGCCAACGACCGCACCTACCTCGGCCAGCACGTCAACGGCCGCGTGGCGAACCTGCTCGGCACGGCCTACCTGCTGGTCGTGGTGGTGGCCTCGGTGTCGGCAGTCCCGCTCATGGTCCTGACAGGAGCCGGCCAGTGACCGACGACACCCGCCCCGGCCAGCCGATCGAGGCCGGCACCCCACTGGCCCTCGGGCTGCGCCTGCTCGACCACCAGCTGCTCGGCCGGGAGCAGGAGATGCTCGGCAACGTCGACGACGTCGCCCTCGAGGAGCACGAGGGGCGGCTGGTGGCGGTCGGGGTGCTGCGGGGCCCCGGCGCCTGGGCACACCGGCAACCAGGCGCACTGGGCCGGTGGGGACGCGCGATCTGGCGCCGGCTCGACTCGCGCGAGGACCCCAGGCCCCTGGTGCTCCCGCTCGACCACGTGCTCGCGATCGGCTCCGCAGTCCATGTCGACCGGTGGGCCGACACCTTCCTGGCTGGTGCGGACGGTCTCGAGCTGTGGATGCGCCGGTACGTCGTCGCCAAGATCCCGGGCGCGCGAGGCGGAGACCACCCCTTCGGTGGCGAGCTGGCGCAGGTGCCCCGACAGGACGGCGACCTGGACCTGGCTCCGACCGCGCACCTGCTCAGTGGCCTGATCGGGGCCCGGGTGGTGCGCGCGGACGGCTCGGATGCCGGTCGGGTCGTCGAGGTGCGCGCCGTCCAGGGCACCGCGATGTCCTCACGGGTGGGGCCGCTGGTCGTCACCTCCATCGTCCACGGGCCGCACCGGCTCGGTGGCGAGCTCGGCTACCGCGAGGACCCCGAGATGGGTCCGGTGCTGCTCGGCTCGGCCCTGCGCTGGTGGCACCGCCACGACATCGAGACAAGCTGGGACGACGTGCGCTCGGTCGACTGGGCGGCATCGCGGGTACAGCTACGCGGACCCGGTGGCGGCTGAGGACCGCTGGCCGCGCGACCGACGATGGCCACCATCCACGAGAATCCCGGTGTACGCCACGTCGCTCGCCACGGCCGCCAGCTTGCGGTTCGAGTTCTGGCTCGCGGCGCGCAGCATCCTGAAGGCCCGGTCGCGGTCGACCTGGTGGCTCTGCATGAGGATGCCGATGGCGACACCGATCTCACGGTTGCTCTCCAAAGCGCGCAGCAGGTTCCTGGCCCGGTCACGGGCAAGGGCCGCCGTGACGAGGAGCGAGCCGTGGCTCGCCAGCACCAGCGCCATCCCGAGGGCCCGCTCGTCGAAGGCCTCGCGCTGGTCGGAGTAGAGGGTCAGCGTCACCACCTCCCCCGCCTCCTCCGGCTGGGTCAGGCGCTTCGAGAGCAAGCTCGCCACGCCGAGCTGGCGCTGCACGAGTAACCCCCACCGCGGCCACCGGCCGTCGGCGACGACGTCGCCGGTCACGAACACTCGGTCGGCGAAGCCGGTGTCCAGGCCGGGACCGGACCAGAGCTGCTCCTGCAGCCTGTCGGCGCACCTGGCTCTCTGGTCGGTGGCAGCCTCCGTCGTGAAGCGGCGTCCGCGGCGCATCGTCAGACTGGCGAAGCGGGCTCCGGGCACGTGGGCGACAGCGATCCGCACGAGCTCCTGCAGGGCGGCTCGCCCCTCGTCGTCGGTCGCCCGGTCGGCAAGGGGACGCAATGCGTCAGCCAGCTCCAGCAGGGTGGTCGCACCCGGTGTCCCGGGGCGCAGTGCCTGGTCAGTTCGCACGGGTCCGCTCCCATCTGCACGGAATCCGGTCGGGGGCTGACCCCCCTTCTCCGTCCGAGTATCGCTCTGGCCCCCTCCCCCCGGAGGTTTCCGACCCCGCTCGGTCACGCCCACCACGAGTGCGCGCACGGGACGATGACACCGAGCTCAGCCCGCCGGCCGACGACGCGGCCGAGCCCTGGATCGGGCGCGCCAATGCCAAGGCCTTCGCGTGTGAGCCGACTCCGGCCCGGCCCATGGCAGGACCGGAACCGGCTGCGCGGCACCGGCGCTAGTACCAGCGCCGGGTGGAGCCCCCGATCGGCACGAAGTTGAGCACCAAGCCGATGATGATGAGGATCACGCCGACCCAGAGCAGGATCGAGATGCTCGCGATCCAACCGATGAGGGCGAGGATGATGCCGAGGATGACCATGTGTCCGTGTCCTCCTTCGCAACAGGGACCTTCCCCGTCAACTCGACGATAGCCACCGCCAGAGCCGCGTGGAGGGTTGCGGCAGACCAATGTTGACGCGTTCCGGCGACCATCGGTCTGCCCTCGCGTCAGGGCGACATCCCGGGCCCCCGGGCCTTCACGACCTTCTGTCGGTTTGCCCCGGGACGGGACGCCAGCTCGGCGCACACCTGGTCGACCGAGTAGTACAGCCGTTCCCTGGTGAGGCAGCCAGCGCGCCACAGCAACCTGGACGGGGAGCGGCGGACCACGAGGGCGGCGAGGATGTCGTCCTGTCTCGCAGGGAAGGGCAGTCCGTGCAAGGCGGCTCGGAGGTCTGTGAGGTCGTGGTCGCGTCGACTGGTCGTGGTCCCGTTGATGGTCATGGCATTTCCTTCGTTCGGGGAGGCGTGGATCTCACCCGGCTCGGGTCACCGGCTGCGGTGCCAGCGCACGGGACCGGCCAGAATCGGCGGCTCGTCCGTCCACCCCGGTGGACGGGGCAGCGCCGTGCGAATCCCGATCGGGGTGCTGGTGCGCTGGGCGGTGGTGTGGAGGTCGTAGCGCGCTCGGCTGGCCGGGTCTGCGAGGACCGTGTACGCGGCAATGGCTTGTTGGAGTGCGAGGTTCGCGGCTGTGTTGTCGTGTGGGTCGCCAAGCGGGCGCGTGTCCGGGTGGTTCTGTCGCATCACGGTGCGGTAGGCGCGACGGATCTCCTCCTGGGTCGCGCGGGAACTGAGACCCAGGACGGCGTACAGGTCGCTGCGGTCACCGGGCATGGCTACACGAGGCTCCTTGGTCAGGAGATGGCGCCCGGCCGTCGCGGGGCTCGGGCCGGGTGTTGACTGGGGATGCAGTGCGGGGCCTCGCCTGAGCCGCGAACCGTACGCCGTCAAGGCGTGGGCGCCGCGCGCGATGCGTCTGACGCGATGGCGTGAACGCGGCCCAGGCGAGGGGTTGTTCGGACAGCTCCTTCGTCGCATGGTGCTGGCTGTCGTTCGATCACCTGCCTTCGTGCGTCGGTACCGGTTCGGATCGTGGGTCGGGTCAGGTCGGGGTCCGGGCGCGGCACCCCGGCCCGGTCACGGGGGTGAACGTTGTCGGCCCTGCCGTCGGTCACCCGGCTGCCGCGACGCCCCGGCAGGCGCTCGCCTGCCGGGCTGCGCCCGCCGCGGCTGCGGATGCGGGCCGGTTGCCGGTGAGGTCGCTCCGGGTCTGGCTGGTGGACGACGGGTGGGCCATTCCCGAGCGATGATCTCGTCGAACTCGGCTCGCAGGAGCTGCTCGTCGGCGCACACCAGCTCGAGGAACTCCTCCTCCACCCGGTGGGCCGCACGGCCGTCGGCCGGGATCGTGGGCATCAGCCTCACCACCCACGGTCAGGCGCTGATGGCCCGCCGACCCTGGTTCTTGCTGCTGATCTCGATCTTGCGCGGCTTCGCGTGCTCGGCGACCGGGATCTTCAGCGTCAGGACGCCGCTGTCGTAGCTGGCCTCGATGCGCTCGGTGTCCAGGTGGTCCCCCAGGACGAGCTGGCGGCTGAACACCCCGCGCGGGCGTTCTGCCGCGACAAGTTCGGCGTCGCTGGCGCGGGCCGGGCGCTCGGCCCTGACCGTGACCACATTGCGTTCGACGTCGATGTCGATCGAGTCCTGGCTGACCCCGGGCAGGTCGAGCTCGACGTAGAAGCTGTCACCCTCCCGCCAGGCGTCCATCAGCATCGCCGCGGGCCGAGCCAGTGTGCCCTGCGGGGTGAGGAGCTGTTGGGTGAGTCGGTCCAGCTCACGGAACGGGTCGGTGCGAATCAACATTGTCTTCACCTCCGAAGTGGTGTGGTTGTGCGGACGGGCGGTGTTGAGGACCTCGATGGATCTCTCGCGATCGCCATAGATTTCTTGTAGCACTACCGCCATACTCGTGCAAGAGGTCTGGACAAGGTTTCTGTCGGAAGGATCCCGCGACCATGGCAGTTCCCGCTCCCCGCAGCGATCGCGGCGTGTACGGCATCTCGGTGGCCGCCGATCTGGTCGGGATGGGCGTGCAGAACCTGCGCCTGTACGAGGCGAGAGGCCTGCTGCAACCGCAGCGCACCGACGGGGGCACCCGCCGCTACAGCGCGAACGACCTGGACCGCCTGCGACGGATCGGGGACCTGCTCGAGGCGGGCCTCAACCTCGCCGGCATCGGCATGGTCTTGCACCTGGAGGCCGAGAACGCTCGCCTGCGCAAGACCAGCAGGCCCAGGAGGGCTCTCCGTGACGTCGGCCAGCTCGACGCCGTCATCCCGGGAGCCCACCGGCTCCAGCAGGCCGAGGAAGCGCTCGCCGGCCCGGACGAGGAGGACGCACCAAACCCACCCGAAGTCGGGGACGGGTGAGCGGTCGCAGCGCCTTCCTCTCGGTGACGAGCGCCAGGGGGTGAACGATGCACAGTCGCGGCGACTGAACACAAGAACCCCCGAACCAGCGTTTCCGCAGTTCAGGGGCTTCTTGAGGGTGCTCCCCCGGTTGGACTCGAACCAACGTTCCATCTTGTTGGACCGAAGTGGACATAGGGGGTCTGAGGATGTCTCTGACCTGCACAGATGCCCCCTGAGCCTGCCACTCCAACTCTCCAGGAGGGGTCTCAGAAGGACGGATTGTGCCGTACGATCCGCTGCATGAACGATGCAAGGTCGGGCCGTCGCCGCTTCGGCCAGGTCAAGCGGATGCGCTCCGGGCGGTGGCAGGCGCGATTCACCGTGCCCCTCGGGCACCCTTCTGGCCGCGGGGGCCAGATCATCACGGCGCCCCACACGTTCGAACCCACCACGTACGGCAAGGAGGCCGCCGGCGACTGGCTGCGCGACGAGGAGCGGCGCCTCAACGCCGAAGGGGCAGGGTGGGCAACCCTCGCCGAACACGTGGAGGCCGAGCGTGCACGCGCCGAGCTCGAAACCGTCGTCACCTTCGCTGAGTTCTCCGCGACCTGGCTCCGGACGCGCCGAACCAAGAACGGCCCCCTCCAGGAGTCCACCCGTCGGGGCTACCGGATCTGGCTCGACAAGTACCTGCTGCCGACCCTCGGAAGCCTCCCCCTTGACGAAATCACCCCGACGGTGGTGCTCCGCTGGTACGAGGACGCTCTCCCCCACGACAAGCCGAAGACGACACGCGAGTGCTACGCCCTCGGCTCGGCCATCATGCGGACGGCGACGGCTGCAGATGGCGTGCTCGCGGGAGCTGTGAACCCTTTCAAGATCAACGGTGCCGGTTCCTTCGGCGCTCGCTCCCGGGCCCGCACGGAGGTCATCGACGAACACGACCTGCTGGTGATCACGTCGACCATCCGGCCGGAGTGGCGGGCCATGGTGGCGCTCGCCTTCGGCTGTGGGCTGCGGTTCGGCGAGATCATCGCGCTCCGCTGGTCCGATATCGACCTGAAGGCGACACCGCCTGTTGTGCGGGTCACCCGCGCTGTCGGAACCGGCCAAGGCGGGCGCCGCTACGAGAAGGGGCCCAAGAGCACGGCGGGAACACGGGATCAGCGCGTTCCCGTTGCCGTCGTCGACGTTCTCACCGAGCACCAGCGGTCGTACGTCACGGGCCGAGACGGACTCCTCTTTCCCGCCCCGGATGGCAGCTGGTTGTCAGAGACGAGGTTTCGGAAGGCTTCCGGCGGCTGGCTCGTTGTTCGCGAGGCAGTCGGGCGCCCGATCAATTTCCACGACTTGCGAGCGACCGGCGCGACGCGCATCGCCCAGCGGGGGGCCCATGTCGACGAAGTCAAGGTGTTCCTTGGCGACAGCTCGACCCAAGCGGCCGAGCGCTACGTGAGAGCGACACGGAGCCGGATGGATGACCTCACCGCGGCGGCGTTCGCAACCGTCGACTTTGGAACGGCGGGCGAACGGTGAACGGAAACGGACCGGTACGGGTGACTTACCTCGACTGCGATCAGCACGGCACCGTGCCGCTCACATCCTGATAGACAGCCAGACAGCGGCGCGCTCAGGGCGATGGATTGGCTCCTTTGACGGTTTGGCGGGCCACCCTCCGGGGCAGGAAGAGATGCGAGCGATAGAGAGAGGAGGTCATCGTGCAATTGATGATCTGGTTCCTGGTCTATCTGTTGCTGATCCTGGCCTTGGCACGTTGGAGAGACCACCATGACTCGCCTCGAACCAAGAAGCGAGAGCAGGGCGACGACGCATCACGGGGCAGGCCGTCCGCTCGCAAACTGATCGAACCGCCATGGGTGGGGGGTGCCGTACGGCACTCTCACCGGAGGTCGTAAATCGAGACCCGGTCAACTGGAGCGTCGGGCCACTGACGGGCTCGCTCAGGTGGGCGATGAGTCGCTGATGTCCGCGAGAGCATCCCAAGGGTTCCCGTCGATGTGTACTGCAGTTCGCCTAGACAGCGCCGATCCGACTGCGCTGAATCCTGTCCCTTGATCGTCGCACCCCCGAGTCGGACCGAATTGTCCCTAACCGCGAGAGGTGCGTGTCGCGGGCGCCCAGTGCACCGCCTTCAGCACGACCATCTCGCGCAGCAGGCCCGGCCCGTAGCCGACGCCCCGCCCACTGTCTCGGCGAGGATCGGCCGACCCTCCGGGGGCACCGCCGAAGACGGCGTTGACCTTGACGGTTCCCACGTCCAGCTCGTCGATCGCCTGCAGGGCGTGCCGGGGGTCGTCGGTGAGCACCGTTGCCGCCAACCCGTACCTGCCGCTGCTCGCCCTTTGGAGGGCCTCGTCCCAGCTGTTCACGACCGCGACGGCTGCCACCGGCCCGAACGTCTCCTCCGCCATGACGAGCATGTCGTCTGTGCAGCCGTCGAGCACGGTCGGGGCGTAGGCCGTCGTGCCTGCCGCCGACCTCATGCCACCGGTGAGCAGCCGGGCACCGCGGCCGAGGGCCTCCTGCACGTGGTGGTCGACGGTGGCGAGCGCGCGCTCGTCGACGAGGGCGGCCATAGTCGTCGTGGGGTCGCGCGGGTCACCAAAGACCAGAGACTCGGCACGTCGCACGAGCTCCTCGAGCAGGGCCTTCGCGACGTCGTGGTGCAGATAGATCCGCTCGACCGAGGTGCACAGCTGCCCGGCGTTGGTGAAGGAGCCGACGGCGATCTGCTGCGCCGCCCAGACCGGGTCGACCCCGGCGTCGACGAGCAGCGCGTCTTTGCCGCCGTTCTCGGTCACGCAGGCGGCGCCACGGGCGGCGCAGGCGACCCGCACCGATGCTCCGGCAGCGCTGCTGCCGATGTGCGCCACCAGGTCGATACCCCGATGGTCCGCGAGCGCGGCTCCGGCTTCGGCGCCGCCCTCCACCAGCTCGAGCACGCCGGTGGGCAGGTGGCCGGCGATCAGCTCGGTGAGCCGGGCGCCCGGGGCGGAGCTGCGTTCAGAGGGCTTGTGCACCACGGTGTTGCCGGTGACCAGGGCGGCGGCCATGAGTCCGGCGGCGGCCGGGTACGGGTCGTTCCACGGGGTGATCACGGAGACCACGCCGCGCGGCTCGTGCCGCACCAGGTCGATGGCCCCCGGCCCGCCGGCCAGTGCCCTACCGCCGACCAAGCCGGTGACCGCGGCCTCGTCGAGCAGGTCGGCCGCCACCCGCGCGGACTCGCGGGCCTCCCCCAACAGACGGCCCGTCGTCAGGCACAGCAGGTCGGCCAGCTCGTCGGCCGCCCCGCGGACCGCGGCCGCGGCCTCGCGCAGGTGTCCGGCGCGGCCGGCCGGGGCGGTGGACCGCCAGCCTGGACTGGCGGCGCGAGCCCGTTCCACGGCATCCATGACCCTAGAAGCGGTCTCGGGCGGCGGGACGGGGGACGGGCGGCTCGTCGTCTGCGTCATGCCCAGTGGATGCCCGTTCGAGGGGTTCGCAAACCCCGGCGCGGACCACCGGGGAGCGAGCTGGGAGCGGCGAGGCGTCAAAATGCCGCGAGTGAGAAGCGCTTCTCCCGGGTAGTGGTTTCGCATGCGAGTTCTCGGAGTCAACGCGATCTTCCACGACCCGTCGGCTGCCCTGGTCGTCGACGGACGGGTGGTGGCGGCGGCCGAGGAGGAGCGGTTCTCGCGGCGCAAGCACGGCAAACGCCCGGTGCCCTTCTCGGCCTGGGAGCTGCCCGAGCAGGCCATGCGTTGGTGCCTCGAGGAGGCGGGCCTGGGCCCCCAGGACCTGGATGCGGTGACCTACTCTTTCGACCCCGCGCTCGCAAAGCCCGCGGAGGACATGGGCCTGGACGACCCGTGGGACTCCCTGCGCCGCACGTACGCCGCAGCTGCGCCCGGCTTCCTGGCGGCAGCCCTGCCCGGCCTGCACCGCGAGCAGGTCCGGTTCGTCGCGCACCACGTCGCGCACGCCGCCTCGGCTGCGCTCGCCGCCCCGGTGGAGACCGCTGGCCGACCGTGCAGCGTGCTCGTGCTCGACGGGCGCGGAGAGCAGGCCAGCCACCTCGGCGGTCACTACGAAGAGGGCCGGCTCGAGGTGCTGGCCGCACAGGCCCTGCCGCACTCGCTCGGCCTGCTCTACGAGTCACTCACCGAGCACCTGGGCTTCCTGCGCTCCAGCGACGAGTACAAGGTCATGGCGCTGGCGTCCTACGGGCGCCCGGTCCACCTCGACGCGCTGAGACAGACCATCCGCAGCACCGCGGACGGGGGCTTCGAGGCGCCAATCCCCGACTGGAACCGCTTCGCTCCCCGCCGTGCTGGCGGTGAGCAGGACTGGCCACGGCGCTACGCCGACCTGGCCTGCTCCGTGCAGGCCTGCGTCGAGGAGCTGCTCGTGGAGCTGGCCACCTGGCTGCACGACCGCACCGGCGACCGGGTACTCACGATGGCGGGGGGTACGGCCCTGAACTGCGTGGCCAACACCCGGATCTGGCGAGAGACCGCCTTCGAGGAGGTCTGGGTCCAGCCCGCTGCCGGCGACGCCGGCACTGCGCTGGGGGCCGCCCTGCAGGTGCATGCCGACGGTGACGCCCTGCCCGAGCCGTTCACCTCGGCATCCCTCGGCCGACAGTTCAGCGACGACGACCTCGCCGCCTGGCTGCGCCGCGCCGCCGTGCCGTTCAGGACACCGCATGACCTCGCCGGTGAGGTGGCCGATGTCCTCGCCACCGACGGGGTCGTGGCGTGGTTCGACGGGCGCAGCGAGTTCGGCCCGAGGGCCTTGGGCAACCGCTCGCTGATGGCACATCCCGGAAAGGCCGAGAACCTGGAGCGGCTCAACGACGTCAAGGGCCGCGAGCAGTTCCGGCCGGTGGCGCCCATGGTGCTGCTCGAGCGGGCCGGCGAGATCTTCCTCGACGGGCCGCTGCCGAGCCCCTACATGCTGTTCGTGCACCGGGTCGCCCCCGAGTGGCGAGACCGCATCCCGGCGGTGGTGCACGTCGACGGGACGGCCCGCGTGCAGACCGTCGACGACGCGACCGTGCCCCGGGTCGCGGCCCTGCTTCGAGCCTTCGAGCGACGCACGGGACTGCCGGTCGTCGTCAACACGAGCCTGAACACCGCCGGGCGGCCGATGGTCGACGACCCCCGCGACGCTCTCGAGCTGTTCGGCTCGGCCCCGGTCGACGCGCTGGTGCTCGGTCCGCACCTCGTGCGGCGCGGCACGCTCTTCGCCTCCGGGGCGCTGTCGTGATCACCTTCGACGCCGAGTACTCGGTGGTGGTGCCGACCGTCGGGCGCCCCAGTCTGGCCGTGCTCCTCGACGGCCTGGCTGCCCAGGACGGCCCCCGGCCGCTGGAGGTCGTGGTGGTCGACGACCGGCCGGAGCCGGGGCCGGGGCCGCTGTTGCCGGACGGTTCGACGTGGCCCTTCTCCTTGCGGGTCGTTCGAGGCTGGGGGCGCGGCCCTGCTGCCGCCCGCAACCTGGGGTGGCGGCTGACGACGGCGGAGTGGGTGGCCTTCCTCGACGACGACATCGTGCTGCCTGCCGGATGGGCCCGCAGGCTGGCCGTGGACCTGGCGGTGATGGGGCCCGACGAGGCAGGGTCGCAGGGCCGGATCCGGGTCCCGCTGCCCAGAGACCGTCGGCCGACCGACTGGGAGCGCTCGACGCAGGGGCTCGAGAGGGCGCGATGGGCAACGGCCGACATGGCCTACCGGCGCTCGGCGCTGCTCGAGCTGGACGGCTTCGACGAGCGGTTCCCTCGCGCGTACCGCGAGGATGCCGATCTGGCCCTGCGGGTGCGCGACGCAGGGTGGCACCTTTCCGTTGGCCTGCGCGAGGTCGTGCACCCGGTGCGGCCGGCCGGCCCGGCGATGAGCGTGCGGGTGCAGCGCGGTAACGCCGACGACGCCCTGATGCGACGTCTTCACGGGCGCCGCTGGCGCGAACGCGCGGACACCGGCCGCGGACTTCTCCGGCGCCACGCCGGGGCGAGCACGGGGCTGGCCCTCGCGCTGCTCGCGACACCGTTCGGCGCCCGTTCACGGGCGGCGCGGGTCGCCGCGGCCGCGGGTGGCGGTGCCTACGCGCTGCACGTCGCCGACCTGGTGCGCCGGCGCGTGGTACCCGGGCCCCGCACGGCACCCGAGGTCGCGACGATGACGTGGACCAGCGCGGTCCTGCCCGTGGCAGCCGCCTGGCACCGTGCGCGTGGGTGGTGGCGCCACCGCGCCGCGGGTCCGTGGCCGACCGCCCCGCGTGCCGTGCTCCTGGACCGCGACGGCACCCTCGTGCACGACGTGCCGTACAACGGCGAGCCCGCCGCGGTTCGACCCCTGCCGGGGGCCCGGGAGGCGATGGACCGGCTGCGGGCCAGGGGCCTGCGCGTCGGCGTGGTCACGAACCAGTCGGGTCTTGCGCGTGGCCTGCTCACCACCGAGCAGGTGCGGGCCGTCAACGCCGAGGTCGACGCACGGCTGGGCCCGTTCGGCACGTGGCAGGTTTGCCCGCACGGAGCCGACGAGGGCTGCGCCTGCCGCAAGCCGCGTCCGGGCATGGTCATCGCGGCCGCCCGCCAGCTCGGGGTCCGCCCGGAGGAGTGCGTAGTCATCGGGGACATCGGTGCCGACGCGGAGGCCGCCCGGGCGGCCGGGGCCAGGGCGGTGCTGGTGCCCACGCCGGTGACCCGCGCGGACGAGATCGCGGCCGCGCCGGTCGTGGCCGCCGACCTCGGGCGCGCCGTCGACATCATCCTGGGGTGGCATCGTGGCTGACCACCGTCTCGGGGGGAAGACCCTCGCCGTGCGCCTCGACAGCGAGGGGGACGTGCTCCTGGCCGGGCCTGCGCTGCAGCAGCTTCGCGCTGACGTCGACGTGCTGCACCTCTTGGTCTCCCCCCGGGGCGCCGCCGCGGCCGCCCTGCACCCCGGGGTGGACGAGGTGCTCGTGGCCGACCTGCCGTGGGTGCGCGACGAGCCGAGCCCCACCGACCCCTCCGTGCTCGACGGCCTGCTCGACCGGCTGCGCGCTGAGCGCTACGACGAGGTCGTCGTACTCACCTCCTATCACCAGAGCCCGCTGCCGATGGCCCTGCTCGCGCGCTGGGCCGGCGTGCCGAAGGTGGTCGGCACCAGTGATGCCTTCCCCGGTGCGCTGCTCCACGTCCGCCATCGCCGGATGCCGGCCGGTGACGACCCCGGCTTCTCCGGGCCGCACGAGGTGGAGGCCATGCGTGACGTCGTCGCGGCGGCGGGTCACCCCCGCACAGGCAAACGCCGTCTCATCGTCCGGCACCCGGGACCACCGCCCGCGCTGGGCGAAACGTACGTCGTCGTGCACCCCACGGCATCGGCCCCCGCCCGAGCGATCGGGGTCGAGCGGGCCGCCCGATACGCCGGCGCCCTCGCCGCAGCGGGGTGGCGGGTCGTCGTGACCGGCGGGCCCGGCGACGCCGAGGTGGGCCGGGCGGTGACCCCGCCCGGCGGGGCCGACCTGACCGGCCGCACCTCCCTGTGGACGTTGGCCGGGGTCCTTGCAGGAGCCCGCGCCGTCGTCGTCGGCAACACCGGCCCCGCGCACCTTGCCGCCGCGGTCGGCACTCCCGTGGTGAGCCTGTTCGCGCCAGTCGTCCCGCTGCAGCGCTGGCGGCCGTGGGGAGTGCCCACCGTCGTGCTCGGCGATCAGCTGGCGGCGTGCTCGCTGACCCGGGCCCGCAGCTGCCCCGTGCCCGGCCACCCGTGCACCGACGTGTCGGCCGATGCCGTCGTGGAGGCCGTGCGCACGCTCGCCGGTAGCCCCTCAGCCGGCCCGCTGGTGGGTCCTCCGGCCGGAAGGGGTTCGTCATGAGGGTGCTGGTCTGGCACGTCCACGGCTCCTACCTCACCTCGCTGGTTCAGGGTGAGCACGACTACCTGCTCCCGGTGCTGCCCGACCGCGGCCCCGACGGGCGCGGCCGGGCGCGCTCGTGGGACTGGCCCGCCGCGGCGGTCGAGGTGACCCCGGCGCAGCTGGCGACCGAGGAGATCGACGTCGTGGTGGTGCAGCGACCCCACGAGGTCGACCTCGTCGAGCAGTGGACGGGCAGGCGAGTGGGCACCGATCTTCCCGTCGTGTACCTCGAGCACAACGCGCCCACGGAGCACGCGGTGCGAAGCGAGCACCCGGTGCTCCGCGACCCGCGGCTGCGCGACGTGCTGGTCGCGCACGTCACCGCCTTCAACGCAATGGCGTGGGACTGCGGCGACCACCCGACGACGATCGTCGAGCACGGCATCCCTGACCCCGGCGCCCGGTACACGGGTGAGGACCCCTCGCTCGCAGTCTGCGTCAACGAGCCGGTGCGCCGCTGGCGCGTCGCAGGCAGCGACGTCGTACTCGACCTGGCGCGCTGCCTGCCCGTGCACGTCTACGGGATGGCCAGCGACCAGCTGGGCGAGGCGGCGGAGCAGCTGGCCCTCCCGGGCCTCGACCGCAGCCGCTGCCACGACCTGCCGCAGGGGGCGCTCCATGACGCCATGGCGCGGCACCGGGTCTACCTTCACCCGTACCGGTGGACCAGCCTCGGGCTGTCACTCATCGAGGCCATGTTCCTGGGGATGCCGGTGCTGGCGCTCTCGACGACCGAGGTACCCGAAGCGGTCCCTGCCGACGCCGGGCTGGTCACCAACGACCTGGTCCGGCTGCGGGCCACGGCCCGGCACCTCCTTTCCGATGCCGACGACGCGCGCGCCCGCGGGCGGGTGGCCCGTGCCCACGCACTGGATCGCTTCTCCCTCACCCGGTTCCTCCTCGACTGGGACCGCATCCTCAAGGAGGTGTCACCGTGAAGATCGCCATGGTGTCCGAGCACGCAAGCCCACTCGCCGCCCTCGGCGAGGCGGATGCCGGCGGGCAGAACGTGCACGTCGCCGCTCTTGCGCTGGGCCTGGCCCGGAAGGGCCACGAGGTGGACGTCTACACGCGCCGTGACGACCCCCAGCAGCCCGAGCGCGTGCCGTTCGGCCCGGGTGCCACCGTGGTGCACGTGCCGGCCGGCCCGCCGCGGCACCTGCCCAAGGATGCCCTCCTGCAGTACATGGACGCGTTTGCCGACTGGATGGCCGACGACTGGGCCCGCACCGGTGACCCGCAGGTCGTGCACGGTCACTTCTGGATGTCGGGCCTGGCCGCCCTGCGCGCCGGCCGCCGCCGGGGGGTGCCCGTCGTCCAGACGTTCCACGCACTCGGCAGCGTGAAGCGGCGCCACCAGCGTGCGGCCGACACCAGCCCCGCCGAGCGCCTGCTGCTCGAGCACCGCGTGGCGACCGAGGCCGAGGTGGTCGTCGCCACCTGCTCCGACGAGGTCGACGAGCTGCGGCGGATGGGCGTGCCGACAGACCACGTGCGGGTGGTCCCCTGCGGGGTCGACACCGTGCACTTCACCCCGTCCGGTCGCCCACCGGACCAGTTTCCGACCAACGGGCGGCCACGCCTGCTCGCCGTGGGCCGGCTCGTCGAGCGCAAGGGCTTCGACTTGGCCGTACGCGCCCTTGCCGACCTGCCCGCGGCCGAGCTGGTCATCGTCGGAGGACCGCCCGCCGACCAGCTCGAGGCCGACCCGGAGGCTCGACGGCTGCGCAGCCTGGCCGCCGAGCTCGGGGTCGCGGACCGGCTCCTGCTCACCGGCCAGCTACCGCACGCCGAGCTGCCCGCGTTCTACCGCTCCGCTGACGTCGTGTTGGCCGTGCCCTGGTACGAGCCATTCGGCATCACCCCACTCGAGGCTGCCGCCTGCGGCCGACCCGTGGTGGGCGCCGCCGTGGGTGGCCTGCTCGACTCGGTCCGCGACGGTGTCACCGGCCATCTCGTGCCGCCTCGCGACGTCCCCACCCTGGTGGCCGCGGTGCGCGCGTTGCTCGACGACCCCGACGAGGCGGCGGCGATGGGGCGGCGGGCCCGGGCACGAGCGGTGGAGCACTTCGACTGGGGCGTGGTGGCCGCACGGACCGAGGAAGTCCTCGAGGCCACCGCGCGGGGCGCTTTGCTCCCGGCGGCCTTACGGGCGCCGGGCTGGCTCGAGGAGCACACCCTCGAGGTGGAGGGTGGCATGCGGTCGCTCCTGCGCCACGGTGACGTCATCCGGTCCTGGGGCGAGCGCCTCGCGAGCACGCTGTTGGGCGGCGGCCGCCTGCTGGCGGCGGGCAACGGGGGCAGCGCCGCGGAGGCGCAGCACCTCACCGCCGAGCTCGTGGGCCGCTGGTGCACCGACCGTCGGCCGCTCTCGGCCATCGCTCTGTGTGCCGAGACTTCGAGCCTCACGGCCATCCTCAACGACTACGGCCCCGACGAGGTGTTCGCGCGACAGGTCGAGGCGCACGGGAGGGAGGGTGACGTGCTGGTGCTGTTGTCGACGAGCGGTACCAGCAGCAACGTGCTGCACGCCGCCAAGCGCGGGCTCGACGCAGGACTGCAGGTGTGGGCGATGACCGGTCCCGGTCCCAACCCGCTCGCCGGGCTGGCCGACGAGGCGCTCGTCGTCGACGCGCCGAGCACGGCCGCCGTCCAGGAGGTGCAGCTGGTCGCCATCCATGCGGTGTGCGCTGCCCTCGACGCCGCCCTCGAGCGCCGCGGCCTGATGCAGGCCGGCCCCGTCTGCCGGCAGGCGTCGTGAGGGCCCGTCGAACCGTCGTCGTCGTCGGGGACTGCCTCCTCGACCGCGACGTCCACGGGCATGTCGACCGGGTCTGCCCCGACGCGCCCGCGCCGGTCGTCGACGTCGACACCGTCGCTGCCCGCCCCGGAGGCGCCGGGCTCACCGCTCTCCTGGCGACCCACGACGGCGTCGACGTCACCCTCGTCGCTCCCCTTGCCGACGACGACGACGGCCGCGAGCTGCTCGACCTGTTCGTGGGCGCCGGAGTGCGGGTGCTGCCGCTGGCGCACGAGGGCGCGACCCGGGTCAAGACGAGGCTGCGCGCCGGCGGACAGTCGATCGCCCGGATCGACACCGGAGGCCCGGGCCGCCCCCTCGACGGCCTCACCCCGGACGCCGCCGCGGCCATCGCCGCGGCCGACGTCGTCCTGGTCTCCTGCTACGGCGGCGGCACGACGGCAGACCCAGGCGTCCGGCAGGTCCTCGCCGCCCGGGCCCGTCGGTGCCCGGTGGTCTGGGATCCGCACCCCCGTGGTGCGGACCCCGTCGCCGGGTGCGCCCTGGTGACGCCGAACCTCGACGAGGCGCGCACCCGGGCCGCCCTCCCACGGGCCGACGGTGACGTCCTGGCGTCGGCACTGCTGCAGCAGTGGCGCGTTCGCGCCGTCGCGGTGACCGCGGGTCACCGCGGTGCATGGCTCGCGACCTCGGCGAGCGAACCGTTCTTCGCCCCCGCGACGCCGGCCTCCGGTGACACCTGCGGCGCGGGTGACCGGTTCTCGGCCGCCGCGGCGGCGGCCGTCGCCCACGGCCGCACCACCAGCGAAGCCGTCGTTGATGCCGTGGCGCGCGCAGGCGAGTTCGTCGCCCGAGGGGCAGCGTCCGGCATCCGCCCGTCGCAGGCCGACCCGCGCCCGGAGCCTGCCCCAAAAGTGAGCCCAACCGGGAAGCCGCCCATCGTCGGTGACCTGCGCCGGGCCGGTGGCGTGCTCGTCGCCACCGGTGGGTGCTTCGACGTGCTCCACGCGGGCCACGTGGCGACCTTGGAGGCCGCCCGGTCACTTGGTGACGGGCTCGTCGTGCTGCTCAACTCCGACGACTCGGTGCGGCGCCTCAAGGGAGCCGGTCGCCCCCTGCACGCGCAGGAGGACCGCACCCGGGTGCTGCTCGGGTTGTCGTGCGTCGACGCCGTCGTGGTGTTCGACGAGGACGACCCGAGCGTCGCACTGCGACGCCTGCAACCCGACGTGTGGGCCAAGGGTGGCGACTACGAGGACACCGACCTGCCGGAGGCCGGTCTCGTCCGGTCCTGGGGTGGCCGGGTCGTGCTCCTCCCCTACCTGTCCGGGCGGTCGACGACCGCCGTCCTCAAGTCCATCCCCTCAGGAGAGAACCCGTGACCACCAGCTCTGCACCCTCCACCACCGGCCCCGGCACCGTCTTCGTCACCGGTGGCTCCAGCGGCCTGGGAGCCGCCGTCGTCGCCGCCGTCATAAAGGCAGGTGGCACACCGGCCGTCATCGACCTACGGGCCCCGGCCGACCCGGGTGTCGCCCACGTCGTCGCCGACCTGTCCGACTCGGTCGCAGCGGCGGCGGCCGTCGACAGCCTGGTCGAGCAGGTCGGCCCGCCGGACGCCGTCGTCACCGCTGCGGGCACCGACGCCTGCGGCCCGCTGTCCCAGGTGCCGACGGAGGACTGGGAACGCGTGGTGCGGGTCAACCTCTTCGGCACCGCGGCCGTCGTCCGCGCCGCGCTGCCGCACCTCGAGGAGCGCCATGGGCGCGTGGTGACCGTCGCTTCGACGCTCGGTCTCAAGGCGGTCGGGGACGCCACCGCCTATTGCGCGTCGAAGTTCGGCGTCGTGGGGTTCACCCGGGCGCTCGCGACCGAGCTGGCCGGGCGGGTCGGGGTCACTCTGCTCGTGCCCGGGGGCATGCGAACCCGGTTCTTCGACGGCCGCACCGAGCAGTACCGGCCCGGCCCGGATGCCCCGCTCAACGATCCCGAGGACGTCGCGGCGAGCGTCTTGATGGCCCTGCAGCAGCCCGCCGGCTGCGAGGTGCGCGAGCTCGTCGTCGCCTCCTCGACCGAGCCGTCCTGGCCGTGACCGACGTGCTGGTCCTGCGGGCTCTCGGGCTCGGGGACCTGCTCACGTCGGTGGCGGCCCTCCGGGGACTGCGCAGGGCGTGGCCCGGTGCCCGCGTGGTGCTGGCCGCGCCAGCCGCCCTGGGCGGCTGGTTGGTGACAACGGGGGTTGTCGACGATGCCGTCGCAGTGCGCGGGCTCCACGACGGCGCCGTGCTGGCCTCGAGGACGGGCGCACCGGACGTCGTGGTGAACCTCCACGGGCGGGGGCCGCAGAGCCACCACCTGCTCGCCGGGCTGCGGGCTCAGCGCCTCGTCGGGTTCGCCTGTCCCGAGGGCGGGTTCGACGAGGGCCCGCAGTGGCATGACGACGAACACGAGGTCGACAGATGGATCCGGCTGGCCCTCTGGGCCGGAGGCACGGCTGATGCCGACGACCTGCGGCTCCCCTCGCAGGACGAGCGTTCGACCCACGTGGTGGTGCACCCGGGGGCCGCCTCGGCGTCGCGCCGGTGGCCGGCCGGGCGCTGGGCGGCGGTGGCGGCCGTCCTCGCCGCGGACGGGCACCCCGTGGTGGTCACGGGCACCCGCGCTGAGGCCGCGCTCTGTGCGGAGGTGGCTGCCGCCGCACCGAGCATCGAGGACGCCTGCGGGCGCCACGACCTACCGGGCCTGGGCCACCTCGTCGGCACGGCGGCCCTCGTGCTCAGTGGTGACACCGGGGTCGCGCACGTGGCGACGGCTTACGGCACACCTTCGGTGACCATCTTCGGCCCGGTGTCACCGGCCCTGTGGGGCGCCCGGATCGACCCGCACCTGCACGTGGCGCTCTGGCCGGCGAGCGCCAAGGGTGCGCGTCCCGGCGACCCGCACGGGTCGGCACCCGACGAGCGGCTGCTCGCGACCGGCGTAGCCGAGGTCGTGGAGGCCGCCACGGCGCTGCTGGAGCCTTTGCGGGCCCACGAAGGCGCCAGGCCCGATACGCAGTAGGCGCTTCGTGCGGACCGACGCGGTGCGTGCGGCTTCGGAGGACAGGGAAAGGCGTCACGCCCCGGCCACGGCATCCATCCCGTTGTCCCCCCAGGCGTCGAGGGGCACCTGACGGAACCACTCCACCGTGCGGGCCAGGCCTACGGACCACGGCACCCTTGGACGCCAGCCTAGAAGCTGCTCGGCCCGCGTCGTGTCGGGCCGCCGCACCCTCGGGTCGTCGACGGGCAGGTCGATGTGCTCGATGGGTGAGCCGGACCCGGTGGCACGCAGCACGTCCTCGGCGATCCTGAGCACGGTGAGCTCCTCGGGGTTGCCGAGGTTCACCGGGCCGGGGTGGAGGGTCGCCGCGAAGGCGAGGATGCCGCGCACCAGGTCATCGACGAAGCACACCGAGCGGGTCTGCGAACCGTCTCCGGCGACGGTCAGCGGCTCGCCGAGCAGGGCCTGGCGTACGAAGGTGGGGATCGCCCGGCCGTCGCGTGGACGCATCCGTGGCCCGTAGGTGTTGAAGATCCGCACGATGCCCGTGTCGACCCCCTCGTTCTCCCGGTAGGCCGTGGTGAGGGCCTCCCCGAACCGCTTGCCCTCGTCGTAGACACCGCGCGGGCCGATCGGGTTGACATGGCCCCAGTACGTCTCGGGCTGTGGGTGCACCTGGGGGTCGCCGTACACCTCCGACGTGGAGGCGAGCACGAAGCGAGCTCCCTTCTCCTTGGCCAGACCCAGCGCGTGCCAGGTCCCGACCGAGCCCACCTTCAGGGTCTCCACCGGCATCCGCAGGTAATCGAGCGGCGACGCCGGCGACGCGAAGTGCAGCACCAGGTCGACGCGGCCCGTCACGTGCACGAAGTCGGTGACGTCGCAGCGCACCAGCCGGAAGCCTGGCATGTGCATGAGGTGCGCGACGTTTCCCGGCGACCCGGTGACGAAGTTGTCGAGTGCCAGCACCTCCGCACCGTGCTCGACCAGGGCGGTGCACAGGTGGCTCCCGAGGAAGCCGGCGCCCCCGGTGACCACCACGCGCCGCGCTGCTCGCTCGGCTCCTGCGTGACGGGATCGTACGGTCACCTGGTCCATGACGGGTCCTCTCACTCGGGCGTGCCCCTCCCGTACCCGCCCGGCCGGGTGGGAACCGCCTCATCCAGAAGGCGTAGTCGGCCGGAGCCAGGGCTACGTGACTCGCGCAAGCGCCGACACCAACGAGAGAGGCGAGCCAATGCCAGCAGACCCGACTGCCGCCCGACCTCCACCGCGTCTACCCGAAGTGCGGACCGCCGTGTAGAAGGCCGCCCCGGCCGTCGGCGTCGTCTTCCTCGTCGGTGGCTTGCTCGGGTTCGTGCCCGCATCAGCACCAACTCCGACAGCCTCGGCGGCGCCGGTCACCAGTCCGAAGCGATGCCCTTGGGCCTCTTCCAGGTCGAGAACTGCACTACATCGTTCACCTGATCTTCGAGTCACCAGCATCCTGCTCACGCGCCGCAGCGACACCGCCGGCAGCTACCTGCTGGTCGGCGGTGTTGTCCACCTGGTCGTGTGGGTCTACGGTCTGGTCGTCGTCCACGACTCCAGCGCCACCTTCGTGCCCCTCAATAGGCCCACATCTGGCTGCACCTGCAGCTCGGCCTGGGGATGATCGCGCTGGCCTGCTCGCCACCCGCCGGGTGGCCACCGCCGACAGTCGGTGACCACGCTGCTCCTTGGACCAAAGCGCGGGCCTTTCAGCCCGCGCCCTGGGGTTCGCGCGGCAGGTCGGAGCTCGATTTCGGGCGTCGGATCCATGACTAGTACCAGCGGCGCGTTGAACCGCCGATCGGCACGAAGTTGAGCACGAGCCCCACAACGATGAGGATCACGCCGATCCACAGCAAGATCGAGATGCTGGCGATCCACCCGATCAGGGCCAGGATGATTCCGAGGATGACCATCTTGTCCTCCTTACAACGGGGCCTTTCCCCGTCACGATCACGTTGTGACGACCGGCGACGCCTAACTGGCTGCCTGCCAAACGGATTCGTTCCGTCGATCAGGAACGTGCTCGAGGGCAGAGCCACCGCACGACCGCACGATGTGGCCTCGATCGAGCCCTAGAGCGAACCGTTGACCTGCGCGCTGATGCTCGCCGGGTCGATTCCGCGCTCTTCCAGGAGCCGGTCGATCTTCACCTCGATCCGCTCGTCGCTCTCCTTGGACTGCGAGGAGCCCCAGAACAGCAGCAAACTCAGACCGGCGGCCTGCCACACCAATTGCAGGAACTCCGACTGCCAGTTCTCAAAGGTGGAGGCGAAGAACTGGGACAGAAAGTCGGGCCACTCGAACGCCTGCTGATGCTGTGCGGCCTCAGCTCGCACCGTCATCATCTGGGTAATGAACTGCCCTGTCCAGGACAGCAGGAACAACGCGGCCGTGACCAGGCCAAAGCCGTAGGCCTTGTGGAGCGACGGCTTGCCGTCGCTGTTGTCGCTGCCGCGCAGCCCCTTCGCCGAATCCCTGTCGCGCAACTCGGCACGGCCCGGCTTCGTGCCAGCCTTGCGGTCAGTTCGCGCACTCACATGAGCCATGAGGGCCTCCATCAAGTTTCGTCGCCCCGCCACTACCCATGGCAAGGCACGGACAAACGTCCCCACCCGCGCCCGCGCCTCGCCCCACCCCCACGAGTCAGCGACCCACCATGTCAGGGGCTTTGGGTCCTCCATATGCCCCTCGATGCATTCCCGCGGCGCAGCCCCATGGCATGCGACAGCGCCTGGCAGAGCTCAGTCGAAGACGCCTGCTGCTCCGAGTCCGGAAGCCGCTGCATCTCGACGCCGAGGGCCCGGGTGCGTGGAGTGCGGCCAAGCGGGTGTGGCATCCGCCTCGTCGCTTACGGGCCGGAAAGGGACGCGCCGCCGGTGGGTACGAGGTGCGGTGCGGCTCGGGCAGTTCCGCCGCAAACGTCGCCAGGTACGCCGTCCATGACGATTGACTCGTATCGCAGGGGACATCCTCCACCACGAGTGTCTGCGGCCGTCTTTCTGACCGGTGTCATTCTTGGCAGCGGTTATGCCGGGCCGTACATCCTCAATTCGGGCCACCCTCCCCCGGCCGTGACAGCCTCGTAATGACCAGTGCACGGTGATGGGTGCAGCAGGGCTACCGATCGCGCGTCGACGCCCAGGCGAGGACGGCAGCGGTGGAGGCGCCATCAGAAACGTGGCGAAGGGTTCTTCGGCCCCTCGCGTCGAGGGACCAAGCGGGCGGCGTTGTCCCCGAACGCATTGCGGGTGGCTCACGTGCGGTGTTGCGCAGAAGTTCTTCGGACGGACCGTAGCCTGAAGGAGGCCGCCGTCCACCAGCCGACAGGTGGTGCCTGGGCATGACATCCCTGCTGATTGGCCGGGTGTGGTGGTCGGCGGCCCACCCGGCGGCACTGCGACGTGGCTGGTAGGGCGCAGGAACGGGCCGCCGACCAGAACCCACCTCCCTGCTGGCGGATCGATCGGCGGCCCGTCGGACCCAGCCTGGGCAGGCATCGGGCCCTAGCCGTCTCGTGGACGCGCCCCTGCGCTACGCCTGCTGACGGCGGCTTGGATGGGGACGATTGCGCGTCGGCGCACAACCAGCCCCGGTCGGTCGCTCGCGCCTCCTGCTCAGCGCCTGTCGGCCCCCTGGCGGCGACCTTGCCGACCATTACAGCCCACCGGCATGGGCGGCGCGCCGGTTTCGAGAAACCTGTCCAGCCGGCTGAGCGGAGGCTCAGGCAGTGCAATGGGCAAGCCGTCTTGATGCAGGGCAGTTCGACCCTGCCCTTGCCCAGCGCGATGTGGCCACCGGCGTCGAAGTGGTCAGGCGGGGAAGGCCTGGCGTGGGCCGGGGGCGACGGCTTCCCGAGGAAAGGTGCTGTCAGGTCGCCCTGGCTGCCGAACCGGGCACAAGGACTTGGTCAGCATGAACATGCTCGCGGGCTTGAACCGCGGTCATCTGTGGCTCTGGCATCTTCACCGGCTCCCTGGGTAGGTCACCCGCGCGCACATGGCCAACAGCGAAGGGACGAGCAATGGGGCGACACAGTGGTGCGGTCTGCAAGGCCTGCCAGCGACGCATCCTGGTTCGTGACGGCAGGCTCATCGAGCATTGGCACCAGTTCCCCACCTTGGGCAAGTCCCTGCTCTGCGTCGGCTCGCACAGCGAGGCATCCGACGACTGGGCCCTTCAAGAGTCGCTGACCACCCCGCCCGACTCGGCACGCAGGCCCAGCCAGATCCAGCCCCCGCCGGCTAAACCCTCTCCCGCACCTCGCCATCGGCACAGAGGCGAGCGTGGCGCCAGCCAGACCTCCGGCCCCGTATCCACGAGGTGACGGCCACGCTCCGGCGTGGTGCCGGGACGTCGCCGATACCTTCACCGGTGGCCGTCAGCGCCGACGCGCCACGTGCTGACATCTGGTTGCCCCTGTCAAGCGTGCCTTCTTCAGCTTTCGAAGCGAGCCTGACTTCGGTCGAGTGCGACGGCCGGCGCGGCGGGAAGACGGCCCAAGGCTTCTCTCCGCGGAAGACGCAGCGGATGGGCCTGAACTCCACGTGGGCCGCTGGCAGGCGAGCACCATTCGGTTCAGCCCGGTGACGGCCCGTGCGAGCGTCGCAGCCGGATCCAACGGAAGCCGTACGGTCCGATCTCGAGCTGTGACGGGTCGACGTCTCCCCGGTACCGATGGTCGGAGAAGACCTCTACCGGCGGTTGCTGCCCGGTCGGCACGTCTTGGGGATGAACCACGTGCGGCTCCTCCGACAGGTTGTGAGCGAAGAGCACCGCACCAGTTGGTCCTTCGGCGAGGTGCGTCAGGACGGCATCAGGACCGCCATTCAGCACCCGGTGGGTGCCGCTGCCGATCTCGTCGCACTCCCGCAACGTGTGAAGCATCCGCTCGAACCAGCTGAGCATGGAGTCTGGGTCAAGGCGCTGGTCGGTGACGTTGACGTCGTGGTAACCGAACGGCGGCGCCTCGACGACGGGGCGGATCAGCTGGTTCCTCGCCGCCTCCGAGAAGCCCCCATTCGCCGTTCCCGACCATTGCATGGGCGTGCGGATCGCCTCCCGCTCGGGGAGAGCGAGGTCCTCGCCCATGCCGATCTCATCGCCATAACGCAGCACTGGGGTGCCCGGCATGGTGAACTGCAGGCTGTATGCCAGGCGGAGGCGGCGGTCGTCGCCGGCCATCATCGGGGCGAGTCGGCGACGGATGCCGCGGTGGTAGAGCTGGTGGTCGGGCTCGGGACCGAAGGCGGCGAAGACGTCCGCCCGTTCCTCCTCACTCAGCTGGGAGAGGTCCACCTCGTCGTGGTTGCGCAGGAAGGTCGCCCAGGCGCCGTCGCGGGGCGGGGCGGGTAAGGCGCTCAGGGCGCGCCCGACGGCACCCGCGTCCTGGCGAGCCAGTGCCACCATGAGCGCCTCGTTGAGCCGAAAGGCGAAGAGCATCTGCACCCGGTTCGCCGCACCGTCGGCGTCCCCGAAGTAGTCCCGCAACTCGTCCGTGGGCACGTGCGCCTCGGCCAGGAACACGGCGTCACCCCGCAGCCAGGACAGGCGTTCTCTCAGCTCGGTGAGGAAGCCGTGGTGGCGCGGGGCGTTGATGGCCCCGGGCTCGGTCTCCTCGATCAGGAACGGGGCCCCGTCAAGACGGAAACCGCTCACACCGAGCCGTTCCCAGAAGGTGACCACCTTCTTCATCTCGGAGCGCACCTGCGGGTTGGAGATATTGAGATCCGGCTGGAAGTCGTAGAACCGATGGTGATACCAGGCGCCCGCGGTCTTGTCGTAGGTCCAGGTCGCCTCCTGCACACCGGGAAACACCATGCCTTCGAGGCGGTCAGGCGGCTCCTGCTCGGACCAGACGTACCACTCGCGGTAGGGCGAAGCCGGGTCGGCCCGTGCGCTGCGAAACCAGGGATGCTCGTCACTGGTGTGGTTGAGAACCAGGTCGAGCATGACCCGGATCCCGCGTTCGTCGCACTCGGCCATGAACTCGGCGAAGTCGCCGAGACTGCCGAGCGCCGGGTCGACACCGTAGTAGTCCGCGACGTCGTAGCCGCCGTCGCGGTACGGGGTCGGGTGGATGGGGTTGAGCCACAGCACTGACACCCCGAGCCGGCTCAAGTGGTCCAAGCGGCTCGTGAGGCCGCAGAAGTCACCGACACCGTCGCCGTCGGAGTCCTGGTACAGCCTGACGTCGAGGCTGTAGATGACCCCTCGTCGGTACCACCGAGCCGTCATCAGTCATTTATACCCCCCTAGGTATGGATAGAGGGTGCTCCATGGCTGACATCTTGACGCTTCTTCGTTGCTCCCCCGGACCTCGTCAAGTGCGGTTGTGGCTGGTGAACACGATGTCCTGGCTGGCGCCCGGGACCGCTACAGGTGTGTGCGGAGCTTCTGGTTGTGCGGCGGCTCCGCGGAGCTTGCGTGGCCAGGCGTTGCGGCTGCTTCGTCAAGGCCGGGATACCCAATGGCGCACACCGAGTGGATCACAGACACTGGCGGCGCCAAGAGTCCTCGGGTCGAGACCCTCCACGACAAAGTCGCCCTGCGTGTAGTGCTGCACGGTGAGGGTTCGCACCTGAGGCACCGCGCCGACGCCCCGACCCTCCCCCTCCGTGTAGCGGCGCCGATCACGCGAATCGTCAGTCCCTGGCCACACAAGCCGCTCACGGACGGACCCTGAATGCGAGACTTTGGTCAGGCCGAGTGATGCCAGAATTTCGACGCCCTGACGTCCCGCGAGCAGCTCATGCCGCCTCCCGCGCGAAACCGGCACTCCAGCCCGGTGTGCCGCAACGTCCCTCCCCCGGAAACCAAAACCCTCGACGACTGCACACCCGGTGCATTGTCGGTCACGGATTGGTAACGGCTTCTCGCCACGTGGCCCGCAAGGACCTCCCAGAACGCGTAGGGAGGTATGACGATGAGCCTGCACAAGCTCACGGCCGGGACCGGGTACACGTACCTGACCCGGCAGGTGGCCGCGCATGACCGCACCCCCGGGCCGCGTACGTCGTTGGCGTCGTACTACTCCGAGAAGGGCGAGACCCCGGGCCGGTGGGTGGGCTCCGGCGTGGCGGGGATCGATGGCCTGAGCGTTGGGGACGAGGTCACCGCGCAGCAGATGCGCGCCCTGTTCGGGGCCGGTTTGCACCCGCTGGCGGAACAGCGCCAGGAGCGGCTCGAGGGGCCGGACCTGACCGATCGGGACTTCAAAGCTGTCACGCGACTGGGGGTGCCGTTCAAGGTCTACACGGCGGAGGCGACCGTGTTCCAGGTCGAGGTCGCCAAGCGTATCGAGGACCACGCTGCGTCTCTGGGGCACCCGCGGGACTACCCGATCGACGCTGCGGACCGGGCAAGGATCCGCTCCCAGGTGGCCGCCGAAATGTTCCGCGCGGAGCACGGACGGGACCCGCGCGACGCCCGCGAGCTGTCCGGCACGATCGCCAGACTGTCCCGCCCGAAGACCACGACGGTGGGCGGGTACGACCTGACCTTCTCCCCGGTGAAGTCGGTCAGCACCCTGTGGGCGATCGCCCCACCCCAGGTCGCGGCGCAGGTCGAACTGGCCCACAACGAGGCCGTCGCCGACGCCCTGGCCTTTATCGAGAAGCACGCCCTGTACACGCGGGAGGGCACGAACGGGGTCCGGCAGGTCGACGTCACCGGGCTGGTCGCGGCTGCGTTCACGCACCGCGACTCCCGCGCCGGGGACCCCGACCTGCACACCCACGTCGCGGTCGCGAACAAGGTGCAGACCCTGTCCGGAAAGTGGCTGTCCATCGACGGGCGGATCCTGTTCAAAGCCAAGGTCACCGCCTCCGAGACCTACAACACCGCCCTGGAGAAGCACCTGCGCACCCGCCTCGGGCTGGTCTTCGCCGAACGGCCGGGTACGGAGCGTGGCAAGCGCCCGGTCCGTGAAGTGGTCGGTTTCGACCCGGCCCT
>DASSQL010000325.1:0-5208 GCA_035702525.1 Ornithinibacter sp.
GGTCTCCGGCGAGCCCGCCGACGACGCCACCCTCGCCGACCTCCAGTTCGCCTGGCGCGCGATCCGCGCGGTGAAGTCGAACGCCATCCTGCTCGCCCGCGACGGCGCGTCGGTCGGCATCGGCATGGGCCAGGTCAACCGCGTCGACTCCTGCCACCTCGCCGTGTCGCGCGCCGGCGAGGAGCGGGCGCGCGGCGCCGTGGCGGCGTCCGACGCGTTCTTCCCGTTCGCCGACGGGCTGCAGGTGCTGCTCGACGCCGGCGTGCGCGCGGTCGTCGCCCCGGGCGGGTCGATGCGCGACGCGGAGGTCGTCGAGGCGGCCCAGGCAGCGGGCGTGACGATGTACTTCACCGGCACGCGGCACTTCGCGCACTGACGCCGCCGGCGGGTGCTGCCCGTCGAGAGTCGAGAACTCGCCGTGTGGCATCGAGCCCGTACGGCGTGTTCTCTACTCTCGACCGGTCGCGCCGGACAGGTGTCGCCCGGGCCGTGGTGGCTGCGGGCGCAGCCGGTGCAGCACCCACTCGAGCGGGCCGGTGCCCCAGCGCCGGTCGAGCCCCCAGCACAGCCCGACGACCACCACGAGGGTGGAGCCCAGCACCCACCACGCGGCCTGCGGGGCGTCGTTCCGCAGCGCCGCGAGCAGCGCGAGCCAGAGGACCTGCACGGTGTAGGCGGTCAGGGCGAGCCGCCCGGTCGCGAGCAGCGGCTGGAGCGCGCGTCGCGCACCGGGCCCGGGCAGCAGGTCGACGACGAGGAAGCACCCGACGACGGTCGCGCTCGCCGCGAAGGTCGCGCCCACCACCTCGGCCGTCGTGCCCGAGTACGCCGCGGACCCGTCGGTGGTGCCCCGGCCGAGGGCGTAGGCCGCAAGGCCGAGCAGGAGCAGCACGCCGGCGACGACGTACCCGTCCGGCCGGGCCACGGCCCGCTGCAGCACCGTGCCGAGGGCCAGCCCGGCCAGGGCCATCGGCAGGAACGAGACCAGCCGGTAGTGCTCCCCGGTGGCCAGCCAGGTGACGAGGTCGAGTGCCCAGCCGGGCCAGGTCTCGGCCATCGAGGGTGACGCCTCCCGGACCCGTTCCACCACGATCGGGCCGACCACGGCGAGGGCCCCGGCCAGCCCCACGGTCAGCACGGGCACGCGGTGCAGGAGCAGCGCCAGCGGTGCCAGCACGATGATGAGCACGCCCAGGTACGGAAGCACGACGTCGATCTGGGCGTAGATCGCCTGGAGCAGCACGCCGAGCACGACGAGCACGAGGCCGCGCTGCAGGTTGTCGAGCAGGAACCACGTCGGCGCCGGACGGCGCTCGGTGAGCCGCACCCCCATCGAGATGCCGATGATCACCGCGAACAGCGGCGCCGTGAGGTACTCCGAGACGTCGAGGACGCCACCCACCGGGCTCAGGTGCGCCACCAGCATCGACACGACCGCCAGCCCGCGGGCGGCGTCGAGGCCGTCGAGGCGGCGGGTCGTCGGCACCGCCCCAGTCTGCCGGGTCGGGTCGAGCGACGTCAGGTGGTCGGGGGGCGGTACCCCGTGGGCTCACCGGAGCCGAGGTCGACGATGGCCGCGACCGGGCCACCTCCGTCGGGGCCCTGGTGCGCCGCCGACACCGACACGAACACGGCCGGGTCACCGGTCACCGACGCCGTGACGCCACCGACGCACGACTTGATCTGGCGGTGCCAGTGCACGTCGGAGTCGTCGAGCATCGCGTTGCGGCGACCGGCGACCTGGCCGTCCAGCGAGGCCTCGCACTTGAGGAAGACGTTGACCAGGCGCCCGTTTATGTCGCTGCGGTGCGGGCGCTCGGGGAGGTCGAGGCCGGCATCCTTGATCGCGGCCCAGATGCCGTCCTGGTCGAGGGCGTCCTGCATCACCGCGTGGCCGATGCGGTAGCGACCGCCGACGCCGCGGGCGTTGCCGACGACGACGACCTGCGCCTGGTCGAGCTCGACGCCCGAGGAGCACGACGCCACCGACGAGTAGAGCGAGCGGTCGTGCATGACGTCGGCGTCGGTCGGCATCTCGATCTCGCCGAGCGCCACCGCGATGCCCAGCGCGGTGCAGCCGTTCGAGAGGTCCATCGACTCGTGGGTGTGCTCGGTCCAGACCGTCTTCCCGCGCGACTTGGCGTCGCGGATGGTGTGGATGGTGAGCAGCGGGGTCTTGGTCTGCACGTAGTGCACGTCGGCCGGGTCGGTGATGCCGGCGCGCTCCATCGCCACGCGCACCGCGGCGGCGACCTTCTCGATCATCGGCGTGTAGCCGATCTCCTCGGGCAGGAGGTGCTCGCTCATCGCGAAGCCGACGGTCAGCCGCGGCTCGTCGGTCTGCTCGGCCCGGTCGGCCGGCACGGTGGCGAAGATCGTGGCGTGCGGGCTGATCACGCCGTCGGTGCCGCCGGACCACACGATCGGCACCTCCTTGACCTTGGCCGGGTCGGCGCCCTTCTCGACGAGGATCTCGCGGAAGGCCCGGTCGGCGATGATCCGGGTGTAGTCGTTGACCCCGCCGTTGCCCTCGGTCTTGCCGATGACGGCGACGACCCGGTCGGCCTCGAACACGCCCTCGTCGATGAGTGCGCCGAGCTCGGAGGCGTCGGACACGGTGTGCAGGGGGACCTTGCGGACCTCGATGGCGTCGGGCACGGTGTGGTTCCTTCCTAGTCGGCTTCGATGACGGTGCCGAAGCCGCCCTCGACGGCGTCGGTGATGTGGGTCAGTGACGTGATGACGCTGCGCGGGCCGCCGCCGGCGACGAACCGGGTGGCGGCGTCGACCTTGGGGCCCATCGAGCCCGACGCGAACTGGCCGTCGGCGGCGTGCGCGCGCAGCTCGGCGAGGCCGACCCGGCCGAGCTCGCGCTGCTGCGGGGTGCCCCAGTCGACCGCGGCGTGGTCGACGTCGGTGGCGATGACGAGCACGTCGGCCTCGAGGGTGAGGGCGAGCAGGGCGGCGGTGAGGTCCTTGTCGATGACGGCCTCGACGCCGCGCAGCCGGCCGTCGGGCTCGCGCACCACGGGGATGCCGCCGCCACCGGCCGCGACGACGACGTGGCCGGTCTCGAGCAGTGCCCGCACCGGGCCGACGTCGATCACCTCGAGTGGCTCGGGGGAGGCCACGATGCGGCGCCAGCCCTTCTCGCCGCGGTCCTCCCACACCTGGCCGTGGTCGATCAGCGCCTGCGCCTGCTCGCGGGGCAGGTAGCGGCCGATCGGCTTGCTCGGGTGGGTGAAGTGCGGGTCGTCGCGGTCGACGAGCGTGCGGGTGACCAACGCGGCGACGGGTCGAACGGCACCGACATCCGCCAGGGCCTGGTCGAGGGCGTTGAGGATGGTGAAGCCGAGCGTGCCCTGGGTCTGCGCGCCGCACCAGTCGAGCGGCACGGGTGGGACGACGTGGGCGGCGAGCTCGTTCTTGACCAGGATGTTGCCGACCTGCGGCCCGTTGCCGTGGGTGATGACCAGCTCGTGGCCGGCAGCGACCAGCGCGGCGGTGGCCCGCATCGCGACGCCGACCGCCTCGATCTGGGCGGCCGGGGTGGCGCTGCCGTCGGGGGCGGTCATCGCGTTGCCGCCCAGGGCGAGCAGGACCCGCACGTCAGCCACCTCCTCGTCGTGGTGTCGGTCGGTCGGGCGCCGGTGTGCCCGGACTCGACCCTAGGAGCCGGGCTCGGCCAGCGGCGTTGTCAGGACCTGCCCAACACGCGGATGCTGTTCGGCAAGTGTGCTCAGAGGGCTCGCCAGCGGGCGTGGCGGGCGACGAGCCGGGCGTGCGGCTCCATCACCGACAGCTCGCCGAGCTCGTGCCGGATGGTGTGGGCCACCCGTAGGCAGTAGGCCTCCGGCTCGTCGGCGGCGTCGGGGTGCTCGGCCACGATCCGGTCGACGATGCCGGCCTCGAGCAGGTCGAGCGAGCGCACCCGCTGCTGCGCGGCCATCTCCGGGGCCCGGTCGGGCGTGCGGTGGAGGATGGCCGACGCCCCCTCGGGCGGCAGCGGCGAGAGCCACGAGTGCTGGGCACAGACCACCCGGTCGGCCGGCATCAGGGCCAGTGCGCCGCCGCCGGTGCCCTGCCCGAGCAGCAGGCACACCGTCGGCACCGGCAGCCCGACCAGCTCGGCGAGGCAGCGCGCGATTTCGCCGGCCATGCCGCCCTCCTCGGCCTCCTTGGACAGCGCGGCACCCGAGGTGTCGATGACGCTGACCAGCGGCAGCTCGAGCTCGGTCGCCAGCCGCATGCCGCGCCGGGCCACCCGCAGGCCGCTCGGCCCGAGCGGCGCCTCCAGCTCCTCGCCGCGACGGTCCTGGCCGAGCACGACGCACGGCACCCCGTCGAACCGGGCCAGCGCGAGGAACAGGCTGCGGTCCCACTCGCCGGCGCCGGTGCCGAACAGTGGCAGCACGTCGGTGGTGCCGAGCTTGAGCAGGGCACGCACGCCGGGTCGCTCGGGGTTGCGCGACCGGGTGACCGACTCCCAGGCCGGCACGTCGGCGAGCGCCTCGCGTGGCACCCCGGGCGCGGGGCTGAGCTCGCGTGGCTCGAGCACCAGGTCCAGGAAGCGGCCGGCGATCTCGGGCAGGGCGTCGA
The DNA here is from genome assembly GCA_035702525.1 of Ornithinibacter sp. Classification (GTDB taxonomy): domain Bacteria; phylum Actinomycetota; class Actinomycetes; order Actinomycetales; family Dermatophilaceae; genus Fodinibacter. The sequence goes on from DASSQL010000325.1 coordinate 4,600, forward strand.
CCGGTAGGACGGCGTCGAGCAGCCCGTGCGCGTAGAGGTTCTCGGCGGTCTGCACGCCCTTGGGGAACGGCTCGCCGTAGAGCGCCTCGTAGACGCGGGCCCCGAGGAAGCCGATGGTCGCGCCCGGCTCGGCCACCGTCACGTGGCCGAGCGACCCCCACGAGGCGAAGACACCGCCGGTCGTCGGGTGCCGCAGGTAGGTGATGTAGGGCAGGTTCTCGTCCTTGAACGCCGCCACCGCCGCCGAGATCTTCACCATCGTCACGAAGGCCGGAGTGCCCTCCTGCATCCGGGTGCCGCCCGACGCCGGGGCGGCGAACAGCGGCAACCGCTCCCGGGTGGCCCGCTCGAAGGCCAGGGTGACCCGCTCGGCCGCCGCCCGCCCGATCGAACCGGCGAGGAAGGCGAACTCGCTGACGACGACCGCCACCCGGTGGCCGTGGATGCGGCCCTCGCCGGTGACGATCGCCTCGTCGGTGCCCGCCCGCAGGGCCGCGGCCTCGAGCTCGGCGGCGTACGGGCTGCCCGGCTCCGCCACGGCGAGCGGCGCGGTGTCCCACGCGACGAACGTGCCGGCATCCAGCACCGCGGCGAGCAGCTCACGCGCGC
>DASSQL010000326.1:0-27573 GCA_035702525.1 Ornithinibacter sp.
CTCGCCGCGGTCAGCCGCACGGTCGACGTCGGCGACGCGGACCCCGGAACCCGGGCGATGCTGGATGCCGTGCTGGGCCAGATGCCGCTGCGGGCGCTGGTGGCGAGCTCTGGCGGGAAGGTCTCCTTCGGTGCGCTCGACGGCCTGCTGCGCGTCCTCAATGCCTCCGGCCGGCGGCGGCGTCACGGCCGTACTCGGGCCTGACCCGCGCCAGGTCTCCTGAGCCCCAGGGCTGCACCCGGCTCCGCGCAGCGAGGTCGTCCCGGGAGGTCCGGGTGCTTCGTGTGGTGAGCCGGCACTGGGGCGGACCTGGAGGGAGGTGGTTGGGGGAGGCCCGGATGCTCCGTGTGGTGAGCCGGCCCTGGGGGCGGACCTGGAGGGAGGTGGTTGGGGGAGGTCCGGATGCTTCGTGTGGTGATCCACGCCCGGCCGGGTCGGTGAAGCAACCGTATGGATGGGTCCGGGTGGCTGGCTTGGTGAAGCAACCGGATGGATGGGTCCGGGGTGGCCGGCTTGGTGAAGCAACCGTACGGATGGGTCCGGCATGGCTCGCCGGGTGAAGCATCCGGACCTCTCCTGACGCACTCCCCTCCGGCTCTCCGGCTCTCCGGCCCTCCGGCCCTCCGGCCCTCCGGGCCGCCGGGCCGCCGTCAGCCGGCGCTACCGGCGGACACCGGTCCGTCCCCCCGCCCCGGAGGAGGGTGCGCGCGCGACCACGCTGGCCAGTGCACTGGAACAACTCAGTGGAACCACACGCTCGCCGTGGGCGAGGCTGGCGCGATGACGACGAGTGACCTGTGGGATGCCGAGGCGGCCGCGCGCTACGACGAGGCCTCCGCGTTCATGTTCACGCCGGAGGTGCTGGAACCGGCGGTGGCGTTCCTCGCGGACCTGGCCGGCGGCGGCCGCGCACTCGAGCTGGCGATCGGTACCGGCCGGGTCGCCATCCCCATGGTCGAGCGCGGGGTGCCGGTGAGCGGCATCGAGCTGTCGCAGCCGATGGCCGACCGGCTGCACGCGAAGCGCCCCGACCTCCCGGTCGTCGTCGGTGACATGGCGACGACCACGGTGCCGGGCGAGTTCTCGCTCGTCTACGTGGTGTGGAACAGCATCGGCAACGTGCGCACCCAGGCCGAGCAGGTGGCCACCTTCCGCAACGCCGCTCGCCACCTCGCCCCCGGGGGCCGGTTCGTCGTCGAGCTGTGGGTGCCCGGCATCCGACGGCTCCCGCCCGGCCAGGTGGCGGTGCCGTTCCACGTCGGCGAGCGGCACGTCGGGCTGGACACCTTCGACCTGGTCACCCAGCAGGGCACCTCGCACCACTACACCCGCGAGCCCGACGGCTCGGTGCGCTACGGCGCCAGCAACTTCCGGTACATCTGGCCGGCCGAGTGCGACCTGATGGCGCAGCTCGCCGGGATGACGCTCGAGCGCCGCAGCAGCGACTGGCACGGCGCCGCCTTCACCGGTGACAGCGAGAGCCACGTGTCGGTCTGGCGCAAACCCGCCTGAGGCGCTCAGGCGGTGAGCGCCGCGTGGGCTGCGGGGCCCTCGACGTACTCGCCGAACACCCTTCGTACGCCTGGCAGTTCGCGCAGCCAGCGGGTGAGCGCGATGAGTGGCCGGCGCAGGAGCAGCCAACCCCCCAGCGCCACGGCCGACCCGACGAGCAACCCTGCGACGACGTCCCAGGGGTAGTGGGCGGCGATGTAGACGCGGGAGAACGCCATGACGAGCGCGGCGACCACCGCCACGGCGCCGAGCCGGCGGTGGGCCAGCAGGAGGCCGGCGGCCACTGCCCCCGCCATCACCGCGTGGTCCGAGGGGAACGAGAAGTCGGTGGTCAGATCGGCCAGGCGCAGGATGCCGGGGTGCGTGGCGTAGGGCCGCGCCTCGGCGAAGAGGTGCCCCAGCGGCTGGTTCACGGCGACCGCGAGCAGCATCGCGACGGGCGTCCACCCGGTCGCTGCCAGGTCGCGCGTGCTGCCGTTGCGGGAGACGACGAGGGCCGCGAGCATCAGCACCGCGAAGAGCACGACCCCGTAGGTGGCGTACCCGAGGAACAGCCGATGCAGGTGGGGGGTGTGGCGGGCCCAGGCGTTCACGGCGAGCAGGGCCCGGTCGTCGAGTCGACGAAGAGGGTTCACGAGGGGGACGTTCCTTCGGTCGGAGTGGCGGTGGAGTTGGGGGTCGGAGTGGGGACGGGCAGCTCCACCCGGGCGCTGGTCCCGGTGGGGGGTCGGGTGCTGGAGGTGATCCGCAGGGTCCCGCCGACGTGGCGCACGAGCTCGGTGACGATCGCGAGCCCCAGCCCGCTGCCGAGACCCTGCTGGCTGCCTTCCCGGGTGAACGGGCGCACGGCGGCCTCGGGGTCGCCGATGCCCGGTCCGTCGTCGCCGACCGTGACGGCCAGGATGCCGGCGGCCCGGGTCGCGTCGACCGTGACCGTCGCGCCGGCTGGGCTGTAGCGGACGGCGTTGTCGAGCAGGTTGCGCAGCACCGAGGTCGTGGCCGGGGTGGGAACCGGGTCGTGCAGCGCTGCCCCTGACCGCACCTCCAGCGTGACGCCGCGCAGGTCGGCGAGCGGGAGCACCTCGCCGAGCACGTGCCGCAGCACGCTGTCGAAGCCCTCCGTCGTGGCCGGGCCACTGTCGGCCTGCGCGCGGGCCAGCTCGAGGAGCTGGTCGATCAGGTGCCGGGACCGGCCCACGCCGCCACGCAGCTCGGCCAGCCGGGCGCGCACGTGCGCCTCGTCGGACGCGGCGACGGCGTTCTCGAGCTGCAGCGACATCGCCGTCAGGGGGGTCCTCAGCTCGTGGGCCGCCTGGGCGATGAAGAGGCGCTCGTGGTCGACGGCGTGCTGGGTGCGGGCGAGCTGGGCGTTCAGAGCGAGCAGGAAGCCGTGCAGCTCGGTCGGGGCGGCGTCGACGTCGACCGGCCCGAGGTCGCGCGCGTCCCGGCCGCCGATGTCGTCGGCCAGCCGGTTGACCGGCCGGAGCACACCCCGCACGCCGAGCACGATGACGACCAGCAGCACCGGGATGAGCGCCACCAGCGGGAGCACCGTCGACAGGGCGGTCGCGTGGGCGATCTCGTCGCGAGCACCGGTCGGCTGAGACACGGCGACCGGGCCGCCGGTGAGCCGTTGCACCACGAGCACCCGCCGCACCTCGCCGCCGACCGTGGTGGTGGTGAGGCCGGCAGGGCTCGTGTCGGCCAGCCCGGAGGCGCTGAGGCTGGTGACGTCGAGGTCGGATGCCGTGTCGGTGAGGGGACCGAGGTCGGTCGTGAGGTCCTCGGGCGCAACGGGCGACGTCGCGACGATCGCCCCCACCTGGCGCAGGACGTCGTCCTGGAGTGCCTGGGCCTCCTGGAAGGCCTGGTGGTACGACCAGGCTCCGGCGACGGTGGCGACGGCAAGGGTGGAGACGGCGAGCGTGAGGGACAGCCTCGCGGTGAGCGACCGGGGCGTCAGGTTCCGGCGGCGTCCTTGGGGGTGACCCATCCGACCCCCCTGACGTTGCGGATGGTGTCGGCGCCGAGCTTGGCCCGCAGCCGGTGGATGACGTACTCGACCGCATTGCTCTCGACCTCACGGCCCCAGCCGTACACCCGCTGCTCGAGCTCCTCGCGCGACAGGATGATGCCGGGCCGGGTGAGCAGGGCGCGCAGCACGGCGAACTCACGCCTGGACAGCTCGACCTCGGTGCCGTCCGCGAGCCATGCCCGGTGCCGTGCGGCGTCGAGGCTGACCCGCCCGTTGGTGAGCACGACGTCGACGTGCTCACCGCCGCGGCGGCGCAGCACCGCCCGCATCCGGGCCATCAGCTCGCTCGTCTCGAACGGCTTGACGACGTAGTCGTCGGCGCCCAGGTCGAGCCCGCCGACCCGGTCGCCGAGCTCGTCGCGGGCGGTGACGACGATGACGGGGGTGTCGTCACCGCGAGCCCGCAGCCGGGCGAGGAGCTCCTCGCCCGGCATCCCCGGAAGGCCGAGGTCGAGCAGGACGACGTCGTAGACGTGGGTGCCCAGGCTGTGCAGGCCGGCGGGGGCGTCGGTGACCCAGTCGACGGCGTAGGCGTCGTCCTCGAGCCGCTCCACGAGGGCAGCACCGATCATCGCGTCGTCTTCGACGAGCAGGACGCGCATGAACGGTGCTCCCTCGTGGTCCACCTACTTCTTCTGGTCCAGTGTGGCGATGACCTGCTGCAGCTGCGACATCGCCGCGGCGGAGTCGCCCTGCGACGGGGGCGTCGCGCGCAGGGCGGTCAGCGCGTCGTCGATGGCGGAGTCCATGGTGTGCCAGTCGTTCGGGGACGCCGGCTTGATGGCGGCCTCGGCGTCGTCCCAGGCCACCTCGAGGTCCTTGATCCGGGTGCGCCCGGCGGCGAGGTCGCCCTTCTTCACGGATGCGGCGACGTCGTCGACGATCACCGCGAACGACGTGAGGTCACCCAACGGCGAGGTGGTGTCGGGAACCGGCGCGGCCGATCCCGGCGTCGCCGCGGTGCCGGGTGCGGCCACGGTGAGCGGGGCCGCGGACGCGCTCGGGGTGGCCGGGGGCGCGGTGAGCAGGGCCGCGGCGCCGATGATGGCGACGGCGCCACCTGCGGCCCAGGCGTAGTCGCGTCGCGGGCTCACGGCGGGCGCGTCGCCCTTGTCGCGGATGCCGTGCCGCGACACCACGACCTGCTCGCGGGCCACGAGCACGACGATGACGGTGAGGAAGAGCAGGCTGGTGACGCTGGCACCCAGCCCGAGGCCGCCGTAGGCGCGGCTCTGGGTGAGCAGGTCGCCGAGCGACGCGCCGAGCGGGCGGGTCAGCACGTAGGCGATCCAGAAGGCGAGCACCGCGTTCATCCCCAGCTTCTTCGCGCCCCAGGTCGCGAGGATCAGGCCGCCGAAGATCAGCACTCCCACCCGGAACCCGAGCGACAGCGCCTCGGTCGCGAGGTCGCCGCCGGCGGTGCCGAGGGCGAAGGTGACCAGCACCGCGGCCCAGTAGAACCGCTCGCGTCGTGGGGAGTCGATCGCGGTGATCGCCAGGGTGCGCTCCTCCAGCCACCAGATCGTGAAGACGACCGCGAGCACCACCGCGAACACTGCGGTGCTGGCGTACAGGCTCACTCCGAGCTGGTCGGTGAAGAAGTCGGTGATCTGGGTGCCGACGATGCTGACCAGGACCACCGTCAGCCAGTACAGCCACGGGGTGTAGCGGCGGGTGCGCAGCTGGGCGAACAGGGTGACCGCCAGGACGGCGAACATCGCACCGTCGGTCACGGCCGTGCCGAGCCCCACGTTCACCGCGAGGTAGTCGGCGAAGGTCTCACCGATCGTGGTCGAGAGGATCTTGATCAGCCAGAAGGTGGCGGTGATGGCGGGCACCTTGTTCAGGAAGTCCGTCGTCGTCGCCCGGGAGGCCAGGGTGTCTGTGGTCATGCGTCCAGCCAAGGGCAGCAGACTTAGCACCGCCTTAGGCGGCGGCAGGGTCGCTGGTCGCGACCCCGTCCACTCACAGCACCCGTGGGGGCGGGGGCACGATGACCCCGGTCACGCCGCCGAGGTCGTGCACCGGTCCCTGACCCGCCAGCGCGGCCAGCTCGCGGCACTCGTCCGGTCGGCACCAGCGCACGACCACGCCGGCCTGCTCGTAGAACATCGCGCGCAGGGTGCCCTCGGTGATCCCGCCACGCGAGGTGCGTCGGTCGGCCGGCCGCTGGTAGAAGACGACCTCCTGGCCGGCCCGCGTGGCCGTGGTGACGATGTGGGTGTAGGCACGCTCGGTGGCCTGATGGGTCGCGAGGTCGCCCCGCCAGGCGACCAGGCCGAGCAGGGCGAGCAGCCCGAGCGCCACCTGTCCGACCCGACGCGACCGCGGTCGGCCCGCGAGCAGGAGGCCGGCCGGCACCACGACCGCGAGCCACGCCCATCCTGACCCGCGCACGTTGGTGCGCACCCCGGTGTCGAGCGTCTGGGCGCACTCGAGCGCGGCCACGACGGCCACCGCCGTGCCCACCTTGAGCAGGGCCGGCCGCACGCGCGCGTCGGTGAGCGCGACGAGCGACGCGATCGCGCCGACCGCGGCGGACCAGCGCAGGGTGGCCCCCAGGGTGACGACCTGGTGGAGGTACCGGCCGCCGTTGACCCGCAGGTCGTGCAGGGAGGTGAGGCCGTGCGGATGCCGCCAGGCGGCGATCGCCAGCCCGAAGTGCCCGAACGCCACCTGTTCGAGCCCGAACGACACGACCACCCCCAGGCCGAAGCCCGCGACGAAGCTGCCGCACAGCAGCAGCACCTCCCGCCACGGCCGGTGGCGGAGGTGCACCGCAGCCGCGATCAGGAGCAGCCCGGCCACGGGTGGGTAGGTGAGCACCGCCAGGGTGGTGGCGACGAGCACCCAGGCGACCAGGCGGACGCGGGTCCGTGCCGCGGGCGGGAGTGTCCACACCGCCACCGCCGCGACGACGGCGGAGGCCGACAGCGAGCCGGGCCAGTACACGAGCCGCACCCAGAGCGGCGAGAGGAGCAGGGCGGCAGCCAACAGGGCCCCGGAGACGACGCCGCGCTCGCCGAAGAGCCGCCAGAGGCCGAGCACGAACAGCACGTAGGCCGCGAACAGCACCACGACGGCGGTGACCGGGGTGCCGTGCTGGCCCACGACGAACCACCAGCCGTAGCTGAGCCATCGGCCCTCCTCGCGCACCTTGTCGAGCGGGTCGTCGACGCCCGGAACCCCGCGAGGCAGGAGGAACGGCCAGTCGTCGCGGCGCACGAAGGGGGTGAGGAGCTGGCCGAGCATGCCCGAGCCGAACAGCACCACGGCCACGGCGAGCGCTGCCGCCGCTGCGCGGGTCAGGGCCGAGTGCGGTGCGCTCGGAGGCAGTTCAGGGGCAGGAGGGAGGGGCTCAGCCATCACCACAAGAGAACCAGACGAGACTTAGCGCCGCCTGAGGCCCAGACCGAGGGCTGATCCGTCAGGCTGGGAGCAACCCCTCCCACCCCCCGCAGGAGACCCCCATGGCCGACCGGCCGAACAACTGGAACCAGAACGTCATCGACGAGTTCCGCGCCAACGACGGCACCGTCACCACGGCGGGGTTCGGCCGAGCCCTCGTCCTCCTCCACCACGTCGGCGCCAGGTCCGGTGAGGAGCGCATCGCCCCGGTGCGGGCCATCCGGCAGGACGACGACAGCTGGCTCGTCGCGGCTTCCAAGGGCGGCGCACCGGACAACCCCGCGTGGTACCACAACCTGCGCGCGCACCCGGACGTCTCGATCGAGGTGCCCGGTGAGGGCACGATCCCGGTGCGCGCGCGGGTGCTCGAGGGCGACGAACGCGACTCGGGCTGGGCGCAGTTCACCGCGGTCAGCCCCGGGTTCCGCGAGTACGAGGACCGCACGACCCGCACCATCCCGGTCATCGCCCTGCACCGCAGGGAGGCGTGAGCCGGGCGGCCCCTCGAGGGGATCCCCGGCCTCTGGACGGCCCGCCCGGGCCCGGCGTAGCGTGACGCGAACCGTCCCAGGGAGGCCCAGATGGCGAACCTCGTCGTGCACTTCGAGATCCACGCGACCGAGCCGCAGCGGCTCATCGACTTCTACTCCGAGCTGTTCGGCTGGTCCTTCGCCCAGTTCGGCGACGTGCCGTACTGGTCGATCGACACCGGTGAGGGTGCGATCGGGATGGGCACGCCCGGCCACGGCATCAACGGCGGGCTGACCCAGCGCCGCGGGCCGGCGCCCGAGCGTGGCGACCCGGTCAACGGCTGCAACCTGGTGGTGGGCGTCGACGGCAATGTCGACGAGGTGTTCGCGAAGGGGCTGCAGCTGGGCGCGAGCGAGGCGCTCCCGCTCGAGGACATGCAGGGCGTGGGCCGGGTGGGCTACCTGCTCGACCCGGACGGCAACGTGGTCGGGCTCATCTCCCCGGTGCTGTCCGACGGCACCGACCAGATGGCCCGCATGTCCTGAGGGTCAGCGCGCGGCAGGCGGGTCAGGGCGCGGCCGTGCGGCCCGCATCCGCGCGGGCTCCGAACCGGTCCTCGGGGTCGAGCCGGGTCAGCAGGGCGTCGCCGATGGCGGTGAGCTGCTCGAGCTGGGTGCGCGAGAGCGGGTCGAGCACGTGGTGGCGCACCGCGGCGACGTGGCCCGGCGCGGCCTCCACGACGAGGTCCCAGCCGGCCGGGGTGAGCCGCGCGTTGGTGGCGCGCCGGTCCTCCGGGCAGGGGAACCGTTCCACCAGCCCACGGCCCTCGAGGCGGGCGATGACGTGCGACAGCCGGGGGAGGGTGCCGTTGGTGCGATGGGCGAGGGCCGTCATCCGCAGGCTGTGCTCGGGGGCCTCGGAGAGCATCGCGAGCACGAAGTACTCGAAGTGGGTGAGCCCCGAGTCGCGCCTCAGCTGCGTGTCGAGCGCTCCGGGGAGCAGCTCGACGACGGCGGCCAGGCGAAGCCACGCGGCGCGTTCGTCGGCATCCAGCCACTGGGGGTCCATGGGATCAGCGTAGCGGATTACTTGAAGGAACAACTATCGGTGTGCCATAGTTACTTGTAGCGACAACCAATTACACCGAACCTCCAAGGAGCACACCATGGCGAACCTCTCGATCATCGGCACCGGCAACATGGGCCAGGCCATCGCGGCCGTCGCAGCGCGCGGTGGTCACACCGTCTCCCTGCTCGGGCCGACCGACCTCGACGCCCCGCTCGGCGACGTCGTCGTCCTCGCGGTGCCCTACGCGGCCGTCGCCGACGTCATCGCCGCCCGTGGCGCGCAGCTCGCCGGCAAGGTCGTCGTCGACATCACCAACCCGGTGAACTTCGAGACCTTCGACGGCCTCACCGTCGCCACCGACGGCTCGGCCACCGCCGAGATCGCCGCCGCCCTGCCCGACTCGAGGGTGCTCAAGGCGTTCAACACCAACTTCGCCGGCACGCTGGCCGCGGGCACCGTCGGTGACCTCTCCACGACCGTGCTGATCGCCGGCGACGACGCCGACGCGAAGTCGCTGCTCGCGGGCATCGTCACCTCCGGTGGCCTCAAGGCGATCGACGCCGGCTCGCTCTCGCGGGCCCGTGAGCTCGAGGCCCTGGGGTTCCTGCAGATCACCCTCGCCGCGGGCGAGAAGGTGTCCTGGACCGGCGGCTTCGGCCTCGTCGCCTGACCGCCCGACCCACACGACGCCAACCGACCGAACAGGAACTCCCACACCATGACCCACGCCACCGCCTTCGGTGACCCGGTCGTCGCCCGCCACGGCGCCGACGACCCCTCCGCACCCCTCGTCGTGCTGCTCCACGGCCGTGGCTCGAACGAGCAGGAGATCCTGTCGCTCGCGCCGCACCTGCCCTCGGGCGTGGAGTACGCGGCGGTGCGGGCGCCGATCACCGAGGGCGGTGGCTACGCGTGGTTCGCCAACCGCGGCATCGGTCGACCGGTGGCCGAGTCGCTCGACGCCACCATGCGGTGGTTCCGGTCCTGGCTGGATTCCGTCGCGCCCGCCGGTCGGCCGGTGGTGCTCGTCGGGTTCAGCGGGGGAGCCGCCTTCGCCGGTGGGCTGGTGCTGGCCGACCCCGGTCGATACGTCGGGGCCGCCATCCTCTACGGCACCCTGCCCTTCGACGCGGGGGTGCCGGTCGTCCCGGCCCGGCTGGCGCACCTGCCGGTGTTCGTGGCACAGGGCGAGGCCGACCAGGTGATCCCGCGCGAGCTGTTCGACCGCACCTGGGAGTACCTGCACACCACCTCCGGCGCGCCCACCGTCGGCCGTCGCGACCCGGGCGGGCACGGCATCACCGCCCCCACCCTGCGTCGGCTCGCCGAGTGGGCCGCCGAACGCCTCGGGCACGTGCGGTCGTTCGGGGCGGCGCAGGTCGGCGCGCCGAACGACGTCGCCTGGCCGACGCTGCCGGATGCCGTGCTGCCGTTGCGTGACGGCAGCTCACCACAGGTGTCGTGGGAGATCCCGCAGCAGCAGCTGTCGCAGAACGCCCCGGAGGCGCTGCAGGCCGCACTGTTCGAGCGGGTGGGGGCGCTGCCCGGGGTCACGGGTGCGCCCTCGTTGATCTCGGTGCCGGGGGCGCGGGCCTTCTGCCTACCGGGCGGGGCCGGGCCGGACGAGGCCTACCTCGTGCCGCAGGGCCGGGAGTTCGCGCACCTGCACCCGTCGTACGACGGCTCGCTCCACCTGACCCTGCCCCCGGCGCAGGCCGCCGACCTGGTGGCCCACGGCTGGGGTGTCTTCCACCCGTGGGCCGGCACGCGGCTCTCGGCTGGGTTCGTCATGCTCTTCGGGCCGCGCACCGCGCAGGAGCTCGAGACCGTGACGGGGGTCGTCGCGGCGAGCCGCGCCTACGCGGGCTCGCCCGCGGCCTGACGGTCAGACGTACGCCCAGGTCATCACCATGTTGTGGTCCGAGGGTGCGCCCTTGGTGACGCCGTTGGCGCTGGCCGCGGGGACGACCGTCTGCCAGGTGCGGGCCCGCACCGCGGACGACGCGAAGATGTAGTCGATCGCGCTGCCGTTGTACTTCCACCACAGCGAGGGGTCCAGGCGCGGCTTCGAGGTGTTGTTCTCGGGGTACGTGCAGTTGACCTTGCTGTTGTTCGAGGTGTTGTAGACGACGGTGACGAAGCGGTCCTGCGGCCGGGTGTTCACCGTGTCCTTCTGCCAGGGCACGCTCGCCGGCTTCTGCGGCAGGCGCCGGCACCAGCCGGCGCTGCCGCTGGCGCGCAGGCTGCGGTCGTTGCCGACGACGTCGATGTAGCCGGCCGCGGTGACGGTGTCCGCTGCCGTCCGGGCCTCGGTGTAGCGCGACGAGTTGAGGTCGCCGAGCACGAAGGTCGGCAGCGTCGCCCCGCCGTACACGCGGGCCTTCGCGATCACCGCGAGCGCCTGCTTCATCTGGGTGATCCGGTAGGCGTCGCTGACGTTGGAGTCGAGGTGCGTGTTCGCCACGAAGAAGCGGCGCTGGGTGGCGCGCTGCTCGATGACCGCCCAGGCGACGGTGCGCCGGGTGGAGGTGGCGCCGCTGAGGTTGCCGAAGCCCTGGCTGAGCACCCGGACCGTGCGGGCGTTGTAGAGGATCCGGTTGTCGCTCGAGCCCCTCGACGAGCTGTCGAGACACCTGCGCCAGCCGGCGACCTGCCCCTGGTAGGTGCCGTTCCACTCCGGCGTGGCCGAGCAGGAGGTGCGGTAGCGGTTGGTCGGCACGTAGGTGTCGCCGGTCGGGGTGGTGCGCTCGTTGACCTCGTCGGTGAGGTTCTCGTACTGCGAGATGCGCCGGGCGCTCGACGAGCTGTTGGTCTCCCACACCCAGCTCTCGGCGGCCTCCTGGACCCCGATGACGTCGGGGCGGCAGTTCGCGATCTGGCTCGCGATGGCGTCGCGGCGGCCGGGCCAGTTGGTCCAGCCCGAGGCGTGCTGCCCCTGGATGTTGTAGCTGGCGATGCCGACCAGGGCCTTGGGCCGCAGGCTGCTGTACGTGTTTGCGTCGCGCACGGCGACGGCCTTCGCGGCGCAGCTGGGCGTGGCCGTGGCGGCCGCGACGCTGGTGGTGAGACCAGCGGCATCCGGCATGCGCGTCGGCGCAGCGCCGGCCGCGGACGTCGTGGCTGCGGTCAGGGTCGCCCCGACCACCGAGGCGGTCAGGAGGAGCGCAAGGCGTCCCGAGATCGTCATGGGGTGTCATCCGTTCCCCCTGCAAGGAGGTACGTCTTTCGACCCCAGAATAAGCGGTGGTCCGCGTCGACGCAGGCGGATCGGGGGTCAGCGGCTCACGCGTTCACGGGAAGCCCGGGGCGCCGGGTCGTCGCAAGCGGCCCGTCCGGGCTGGGACCGCCCTGCCTGCGAGGCCGCCGGGGCTACCCGCGGGGCCCGGGTTCGGGCAGGCTGGACCTCGGACGGAGAGCGTCCGGAAGGGGTGACCAGGTGGAGATCGACCGACAGGAGATCGTCGACCAGCTACGCGGCCGGGACGAGGACGACATCGCCGACCGCGCGGAGCAGGAGCTACCGGAGCAGGTCGACACCGACGAGCACGCGGACCTGCTGCACCGGCTCGGCATCAACCCGACGGACCTGCTCGGCGGGATCGGCGGCACCTTCGGCTGAGCGGCCCGACGGGGCCGGGCCGGGGGTCAGGCTGGCTTGGCGTACGCGGCGACCCCGGTGTCGACCAGCACGCACGGCTCGTCACCGACGGTCCACGCGTCGTGACCGGGGTCGAGGTCGATGACGTCGCCGGGGCCGATGGTGATCTCCTCGCCGTCGTCGGCCCGGACCGTCATCCGTCCGGAGAGGCAGAGCCCGGTGTGGTGCACCTGGCAGGAGTCGGTGCCGGCGATCGGCTTGACGTCGTCGGACCAGCGCCAGCCGGGTTCGAAGACGCCGCGGCCGAGGGTGAAGTCCCCGAGGGTGACCACGTCCATGTGGCCGTGGGCCCGGAAGGGGCGTCGTTCGTGCGGAGCGTCGATGTTCTGTGTGTCGGACATGGCAGTTCTTCCGGTGTGGTGGTTCTCCCGTTCGAAGGGCCCGTCGCGGTGGTCAGGCAGGCCCGGGTGGTGGTCGTCGACGTCGACGGCCAGGGGGCCGGGGCGCGCAGCCCGGCGATGGAGCGCCGCTGGTCGCGATCTTCCTCCCCACGGGCCGGGGCGTCACTGGCCCGGTCGAGGCATTCCGCGCTCAGTCGTCCATCGCCTCGATGCCGAGCTCGGCCAGCTCGACCATCCGCTCACGCATCCGCCGGACCAGCTCGGCCGGGGGCGCTTCCCACCCGATGACCTCCTCGACGACCCGCAGTGGCTCGGTCGTGCGGTACGACCGGGTCGGGTTGCCGGGGAAGCGCTTGTCGGTGACGTTGGGGTCGTCCTCGATCGTGCCGGTGGGCTCGACCCGGTAGACCCGCCCGGGCCCCTCGCCGCGCGCGAGCTCGGCGGCCAGCGGCGCACCCTCGCGGGTGGCCGTGAGGTAGATGTGCTTCGCGCGGCGGCCCGAGCCGTAGTTCGAGCTCCAGCCGGGGGTGAGCAGGTCGCCCGGCCGCAGGTCGGCCCGGGTGCCGTGGAAGAACGGCCCGGGGTCGTCGACCACGCGGGGAGCCGGCCGTGGGTCGCGGAGCAGGCTGTCGAGCCGTTGCATCAGGACGGCCACCCGGGTGCGCCCGTTCGGTGCGCGCGGGTAGCGGGTGAGCACCTCGACGACCACCGGCCGGGCGCGGGTGGCTGCGGCCGTGACCACGTACTCGGCGACCACCGGGTCGTCGCCGCGCGCCAGCTCAGCGGCCCGCGCGGCGTGAGCGGCCGCCCCCAGGATGTGGCGGACCTGGGTCGCCTTCGCCAGCGGATGGAGGTAGGCCGCCGCCGCTGCGTCGCCCGCAGCGCTCGCGGCGTGGCCGGCGGCCCGGTTCGGGGCGTCCCGGGCGGCGCGGTGTGCGTCGGCCGCGGCCGTGCGCTGGAGCCGCGAACGGGGCGCCCCCTCGGCGAAGACCCGCGCGGCCTCAAGTGCCGCCGCGGGGCGGTGGTCGTCGGGGCTGGCCCTGTGGAAGATGACGAGCGCCGGCTCCGCGCAGGCGTGCGCGTACGCAGCGATCGCCCGCAGCTCGTCCGTCGTGAGCTCGAAGTCGCCTGGGCCGGTGTGCATCCTGGCGCGTGTGGTCCGCTGGGGTCAGGGCTGCGGGTAGAGGACGCGGAAGCGTTCGAGGACGACCGGCATGTCCGGCTGGAAGCCACCCTCGGCGTGCTCGGTGAAGAAACGCTCGTGCACCTCACGCCAGTACTCGAGGCTGAGGTCGCCCTCGCCCTCGTCCCGGGCGTGGTCGGCATCCACCTGGTCGAACGGGACGATCCGCGCCTCGGTCGTCACGACCAGCGCGCGGGGGTGGCCGGCCCCGTCGAGGACGATGCCGAGCATCCCGGGTTCGGGCAGCTCCTCGCCCTCCGTGGCGTAGTCGGCGCGGGCGCTGGAGGTGGCCGTCTTGGTGCCGTCGAGCACCAGGCCGAGCAGCTCGTCGGACTGCTCGGGCGTCGCACCGAACCCCCACGCCGGGGGCCGCAGCGTGCGCACCGGGTTCGCGCCGGAGAAGACGGGCACGCCGGACAGCTCCGCGTGCTCCCTCGCGATCTTCCAGAACGCGTCGAGCTCGTGGTCGTCAGCCGTGTCCATGCCTCACCTTCCCACGAGACCGGATGCCGGGAGGTGCCGGTCGGTCGGTCCGTGGCCCGCCTGGGGCAGGCGTCAGCGGTTCCACCAGGTGCTGAGTGACACGACCGCGCGCACCAGGTCGCGCTCGAGGTCGCGCAGCACGACGCCGTCACCGGTGTCGTGCAGGGTGATCGTGGTGTCGGCGTCTCGCACGTACCAGGTGCCGGCACCGACCGCCTGGCGCTCGAGGTCGTCGACCGGCAACCGGTGCAGCACTCCGCGCACCCGCATCGCGGCGGGAGGGTGGTCGAGCACCAGCGCCGCGTCGGGGACCTCGTCGAGGGCGGGCGGCACCGGGCCCTGCCACGGGTAGAGCAAGGTGGTCACGTACCGGGTCACCGACAAGCCCTCGAGCGATGCCGTGGCCGGGGCGCCCGGCCCTCCGTCGAGCAGGAACGGGCGGGACTGGCTCAGGTAGCACCCGGCCATGGCCCAGGCGTGCCCGTGCCCGATGGCGTACTCGCGGGCCTGCCCGGCGCTGGGGAAACGCGTCTTGCCCAAGGTGGCCAACAGGGTCGGCCGGACGTCGTGGCTCACGAGCTGGGCGGCCAGGCTCGAGCAGATGGCCTCGAGGCGGGACTGGCCCGCCAGGGCCGTGGTGGCACGGTCGTCGGCCACGAGCCGGGCCCGCAGCACGCCCCGTTCGGGGCTGGAGGCAACCGGTCGGGCCACGCCCGGAGCCGCGAGCGGGACTGCAGTCATGGCGGTCACGGTAGTCGCTGGCGCGTCCGGTGTCGCACCGAGACGAGGAGGGTCCGCGATGCGGCCTGCCGCGTGGTCCGGCACGGGCCAGGACGACGACTGGCGGTTGGGCGCCGATCAATCGAATCGGTGCAGGTCAGTGCCGTCGTGAGGCAGCGCGCCCTCGTAGGCGGGTCAGGCCGACGGCCCCGGCGGCGAGGGCCACGAAGGCGGCGAGGGCCGCCACGCCGGACGGTGGCCCGACCCCGGCGTCCGCCTCCGCGAAGTCGGTCTGCACCAGAACCGGCCGCACCGGTGTGGCGCCGGACGAGGCCCCGCCGGGGGCTGGGGTCGTGGGTCCGGCCACCTCGATGGTGTCGACGCTGACCAGGGTCGAGCCGTCGACGACGACGTCGACGTCGTCATCCGCGGCGTCACACGTCAGGGTGGCCACGTCCTGGCGTGCGCCCGGGCCCTGGATCACGAACTCGAGGCGGCCGACGGCGAGGGTGTGGACGCCCGGGGAGTCGAACCGCAGTGCACTCCAGTCGCCGTTGACGTGGAGGTCGACGGACACGGAGCCCTCCGCGGGGACGGGCACCTCGTCGAAGTACGTCCAGGTGTCCCCGACCGCCCCCGGGAGGACGGCCACCTCTGCGTGCTCGCCGCCGCTGATCGAGGTGACGTCCGCAGCGTGAAGCGCATCGATGAGGCCGTCCGGCAGCGTGAGCCTGCCCGTGAAGGGGGTGGCTGAGACGGGCTCGCCGAGCTCGACCACCAGGCCGTCCGGGATGCCCGTGTCGAAGGACCCCGTGGCTGCCCCCGCACCCGTGGTGCCACCCAGGTCGGGGATCCCGACCGAGTAGGTGCACTCGTAGGCGACTGTTCCTGAGTCGGCCCCGGCGGGGACCGCCGTCAGCGCGACGACTGCGACGACGGCCGCGACGAGCGCGGAACGAGCGGCGATTCCAGCAGTGCTCTTCATGGGGTCCCGTTCTCCGGAGGCGCCGGCCGCGCGGTTCGACGGCACCCTATCCACCGAACCGGGCTGTTGACGCCAGATCGTGGCCACACCAGCAGGCGGCGCCCGCTGCACCGATCGCCATCGGCATGGAGCCGTCAGCGCGTGGGCGGTTCCGGGAGCTCGACGCCGAGGCGCAGCAGGGCCTCCGTCGGCACCTGTTGCTCCTCCGCAGCCACGATCTGCGCGCCGGTGAACCCGAGGACCGCGTAGCAGGATCCGCGGGTCGCACCGACCGCCTCGCAGGAACGGTCGATGCGGGCGCGAAGGATCTCCTCCACCGTGCCCAGGTCGTACATCGTGTCGTCACCCAGCACCCCCGCCGTCGACAGCCACCCGGCCTTCGCGAACCGGTGCAGGTCGGCGAGGGTCAGGTCAGGGTGCCGATCGAGCAGAGCCGCCAGGACGGGCAGGCGGAGGTCGTGACGCATCCACCACGCGAAGTCCTCCGTGGTCAGGTCGCGCGCGACGAGCCAGACGAGCGCTCGCTGCCACGCGACGGCCCGTCGGGGGTCGAAGACCTTGTCGCCTTCCCGGAACTCGAGCCTCCCCTGCCAGCCGGCGTCCACGGCGGTGAGTCCGTGGTCGAGGAGGATGGTCACACCGGTGAGGCCGACCCTCCGCCCGATGTACCTGGCCGAGGGCCCGTAGTACGGGGCGACCTGGCCGGCCGAGTACGACCCGCGCGAGGCGCGCACCCGGTCAACGGTTGTCATGCCGTCGAGGTCTGCCCATGGCCGACCGCTCGGAGTGAGGCGCAGGACGTCGCGGACGACACCGCCTGCGGCGCTGCGCGCCCACCCGAACCCGCCGAGTACGCAACCGAGGACCAGTACCGGCCCGAAGTCCGCCACGACCTCGGCGGATCCGGCGGTGGACGCCACCACGACCGTCGGAGCCATCGCCACGACCAAGGCCGTGCCGAGCCATCGAGCGAACTTCTCGACGGCACGTGGCGCGGACCTGCGCGGGCTCCGCAACGGGAAGCGGGCGGCCCTGCGCGCAGACGCCTCGCCGGCAGGGTCGGACATGTGACGAGTGTGTCGCACCCGCCCGCCACTCGCCGGTCCTGGCGAGGCGACCGAGCCCAGGGCCGGAGCCGAGGTGTGCAGTGGGCGGCGGCAATAGTCTTGGCAGATGCGATGGTCGAGGCCACTGGCCGGCGCGAGTCTTCCCGTCTTCCCGTCGGCGGGAGGGCCGGCATGGCGATGACGAGGGAGCTCGGTTCGACGGGCATCGAGGTGACGCGCCTGTGCGCGGGCGCCGCCGCGTGGAGCCCTCTCGACCACCCGCACGGAGGCAGCGACCCGGCCGAGTCGGCCGCCCTGGCCGACGCACTGTTCCGGAACGAGGTCGTGCGCTACCTCGACACCTCGAACAACTACGGGGACGGGGAGAGCGAGCGGCGCATCGGCAGCGCGCTCCGGGCCGCCGGCGGCATCCCGGCCGGATTCGTGCTGCAGACCAAGGCGGACCGCGACATGAGGTCGGGCGACTTCTCCGGAGCCCGGATGCGAGAGTCGATCGCCGAGAGCCTGGAGCGGCTCGGCCTCACTCGCCTGCCGATCGTCTTCCTCCACGATCCCGAGAACACGACCTGGGAGCGAGCCATGGCTGCCGACGGACCGGTCGCGGCTCTCGTCGCGGCCCGCGACGAAGGCCTGATCGGGCATCTCGGCCTGTCGGGCGGACCCGTACCCCTCCTGACCCGGTTCCTCGAGACCGGTCACTTCGAGGCGGTGATCACCCACAACCGGTACACGTTGGTCGATCGCAGCGCGGACCCGCTGCTCGAGCTCGCCGCCGCGCAGCGGGTTGGTGTGCTCAACGCGGCACCGTATGGCGGCGGCATGCTGACCCGTTGGCCCGTCGATCGCAGCCGGTACGCCTACGGCGAGGGGCGGCCGGCGCTGATCGAGGCGGCGAACGAGATGGGCAGGCTGTGCGCCGAGGCGGGTGTGCCCTTCGCCGCGGCTGCCCTGCAGTTCTCGACCAGGGACCCGCGGATCACCTCGACGATCGTCGGGATGCGCACGGTCGGCGACCTCGAGGCGTCGATCGAGCTCGACGAGGTCGAGATCCCGGAGGAGCTGTGGACCGCTCTGCTCGCCGTGCCGCTCGACCCGTCGACCTGGCAGGACGCGCGGAGTGACACGGAGGGCCGCCCCTAGAGGCCTCCGAGCAGCCAGCGCGCCGACCTCGACACCAGGGTTCTGCGCGGTGCGCTGAGGTACGACCGCTCGTCATGGCCGAGGGCGTCGTAAACGACTCGCGCGCTTCCGTATTCGTGCGTCCACAACAACGGATGCCGCTCGCCGTCATGCTCGTGCCAGGCGAGCCTGCTGACCTCCGGGGAGACACGCATCCACGAGTAGCGCTCGTCGTGCACCTCGAAGTCCGCGACGCCGGTGACGATCGGATGGGCGTCGGTGTCCACCTCGATCCAAGCGTCGCCCTGGTCGGGATGCATCGTCGTACCGGGCACCCAGATCCCGCCGAGGACGCTCTCCCACTCCGGCACGTAGCCGAGGCTCGTCGACGACACGTGGAACGCGAGCAGCGGCCGGCCGGCCGCCAGGTGGGCGAGCAGCCCCGAGCGCGACCGCTCGTCGCGGGCGGTGTCGGGTACCTCATCAGTGACGTCTCCGGGACGCGGACCGGCGGGGTCGCCGATGTTCAGGATCAGCAGGGCGGGCGCGGACTCTGCGAGACCGGCGAGGGCGTCGTCGACGTCCTCCGCGATCCGGACGTCGAGCCCGGCCTCGGTCAGGATCTCGGCGATCGCCGCCGAGGTTCGCGCGAACGGGTGCCACGGGTCGGCGTAGCGACCCGCGCCGGAGATCAGGAGGGCTCGAGGCGTCATCGACCGCAGTCTAGGTTCGGCCCTCGCAGCGTGACCGGACAGCGGGCGGCGGGGCTCAACTTCACTCTGTGGCAACCTCGTCCCACTCTGGGGGGATCGAGCCCTCGTGGGAGACCGTGAGTGCGGCCCACCGCGCCCCGGCCTCGAGCGCCTCCACGCCATCCTCGAAGCCCCGTGCGTACATGGCGAGGTAGCCGGCCAGGAAGGCGTCCCCTGCGCCCGTGGTGTCGACCACGGCGGTGGCGATCGCGGACTGTCGGAGCTCGCCGTTGCCGTCCGTCTGGAGGGCACCCTCCGGGCCGGACGTGACGACGACCCTGCCGAACCGGGTCAGGTGGTGGGCCGGTTCGACCTCGCCGATGACGTCGGATCGAGAACCGAACGCGATGTCCGCCGTGACGGCCGGGTTGTCGAGGGCGCCGAGCCCGACGATCGTCGTGCACCCGTGAGCCCGGGCACGATCGAGGTCAGCGAGGAAGTGGTCGCTCCACACGACGAAGACGACGATGTCACCGGGCTCGAGTGGTGCGTCTCGAGACGTGATGTGGTGCAGCGTGCGGGGCGAGAGCCCCAGGATCGTCCGCTCGCCGTCATCGTCGACCAGGACCAGGACGTGGTCCGACTCCCCGGGGGTGCTCTGGACGACCAGGTGGGCGATCCTGCTCGCCGCCAGGGTGGAGCGCAGCTGATGGCCGATCGCGTCGTCGCCGATCGTCGTGACGAACCCGGTCTCGATGCCCGCGGTGGCCACGGCCTGGGCGACGTTGGCCGCCGATCCGCCGGGACGCTCGATCGTCCTCCGGCACTGGGTGAACCGCCCAGGGGTCGGGTACCGGTCGACGTAGACGACGGTGTCCCAGGCGACCGGGCCGACGACCCAGACCCGTCGGGCAGCCCTCATGCGCATCTCTCCCGGCTTGCTCGCCGCAGGGTGAACAGGGTGGTCATGGCCTCGGCTGCCTGAGGGATCTCGGCCCAGTCGACGTCGTCGATCCAGGTGATGGCGAAGAGCTCACACGTCTCGGGAGACCGGGCGGCCACGAGTGCGGCAGCAAGGGCGCTGACGGTGTCGGTGTCGCCGCCCATCTCGCAGGCCAACCGGTAGGCCTCCAGGCAGGTCCGGGATCGGGTGGCCACGGTCGCGACGGCGAGCAGGGTCTCGATGGGGCTCAGCGACACCCCGGAGGTGGGGGGCGACCATTCGTCCAGCCGGCGCAGGGCGTCGACGCCGGTGCCGGGAAGGCGCATGGTGTCTGCTTCGGCCCGCAGGACCGGGGCAAGGTCGTCGGCGCGGAGGTCCGAGGCGGCGACGGCGAACAGCTTGGATGCGGCCACGGCACAGGCCGAGGACGTGGGATCGGGATGGGTGGCCTCGGCCATCGCTCGGACGAGCGAGCGGCGCCGGTCGTCGTCATCCGGGGCGAACGCCAGACCCAGCAGGGCGGTCCGCATCATCCCTCCGTTGGTCCCGCCGACGAGTCCTGCCTCGTGAGGGGCGACCGGCAGGCCCAGGGCTGCCCGAGTGGTCGGCCCCAGTCCACGCAACCGCGGCACGCACCGGCGCAGCTCGTCCAGGAACGACAGTGCCGAGCCCTCGGGATCGTCCACCGTGGCGGTGGAGATCGTGAGCAGACTCAGCAGCGTGTCGTCGCTGACGCCCCCGTACGGCCAACCGGCGCGTGCGCCGATCGACGTGACGTCGACCGGAACCGGCTCGGGGAGGAACTCGTAGGCGACCCCGAAGGCATCGCCGGCGGCGTACGCCAGGACCGCAGCGTTGATGGAGGCCCACAGCCGCAGGTCGCGGCTCGTGCTCGGAGCGGTCATGGCGTCCTCGGCCGCGGTGACCAGCGTGTGTGCTCGCATTGGGGCCATTCCTCACGCTCGGACGCGAAACCGGTTTCACTCTTCCACATGGCCACGCTCGCCATCGCCTGGTGGGAGGCTGGGCCGGCGCGAGGTCTGCACTGGGCGCCGGCGTGGTCGACGGAAGGACGCGGTTCGGATGGCTGCAACGCAGGACGCTGACGGCTCGGGCGCGGCAGGCGGACGGGTTCCCGAGGCGCCTTCACACCTCCGGTTCGAGTACCACCACCCGGGAGCCATCGGTGTCGGGGATCCCCGGCCACGGCTGTCCTGGCAGGTGGGAACCGCGCCGGACGGGTACGTGCAGCAGCGCTACGAGGTCGAGACCGTCGTCGACGACCCGGCGGGCAGCACGCCGCGGCGTTCACGCGTGGTCGTCGAGTCCGACGAGCAGGTCCTCGTTCCCTGGGTCGGGCCCGAGCTGCAGTCACGGCAGCGCGCCACGGTACGGATCCGGGTGGCCGGGCAGCACGGCGACTGGAGCCCGTGGAGCGAGGCAGCGTCGGTCGAGGTCGGGCTCATCCACCCGGACGACTGGTCCGCGGAGTTCATCGAGGCACGGTGGTACGAGGACCCGCCGACTGGTACGCGCCACCACGCGGTGCACCCGGATCGGCTTCCCCCGCTGTTCCGACGGGAGTTCACCATCGACGACGGTGCGCACTCGGCGAGGTTGTACGTCAGCGCCCACGGCCTCGCCGAGTTCGAGATCAACGGCGAGCGGGTCGGTCGTGATGCCCTGGTGCCCGGGTGGTCCAGCTACGGCAACCGGCTGCGGTGTGCGACCTACGACGTCACCGAGCACCTTCGCCCGGGGCGCAACGCGATCGGTGCCTGGACCGGGGACGGGTGGTACCGCGGCCGGATCGGCTTCGAGGGAGGCACGTGGGACATCTACGGCGACCGGATCGGGGTCCTCGCCCAGCTCGAGGTCGTGACGAGCGGTGGTGAGCGGATCACCGTCGCGACCGACTCGCAGTGGTCAGCCTCGACCGGCCCGATCCTCTCCAGCGGGATCTACGACGGGGAGACCTACGACGCCCGCCTCCTGCAGGCCGGGTGGTCCTCGCCCGGCTTCGCTCGCAAGTGGTCTCCGGTGGGAGTCAGGGACAGCGATCGTTCGATCCTGGCCGCGCACGACGGGGAGCTGGTGCGCAGTGACGACGCGCTGGAAGCCGTGGCCGTCCACGAGCGGCCCGACGGGCGTCGGATCATCGACTTCGGCCAGAACCACACGGGCCGGCTGCGGGTGACGCTGGAGGGCCCGGCGGGCACTCGCGTCCAGTTCCGGCATGCGGAGGTGCTGCAGGACGACGAGCTGTACACCCGCACGTTGCGAGAAGCCGCTCAGACCGACACGCTCGTCCTGGCGGGGGAGCCGATCGTCTGGGAGCCGCGCTTCACCATCCACGGCTACCGCTACGTGGAGGTCACCGGGTGGCCGGGTGAGATCGAGCCGGGAGCCATCCGATCCTTGGTCTACAACACCCCGATGGACCGGACCGGCTGGTTCTGGTCGTCCGAACCGGACCTCCAGCGGCTGCACGACAACATCGTGTGGAGCATGAGGTCCAACTTCGTCGACGTCCCGACCGACTGCCCCCAGCGAGACGAGCGCCTCGGCTGGACCGGCGACCTGAACCTCTTCATGCCCGCGGGTGCCTGGCTCTACGGCACCTCGGGGATGCTCTCGGACTGGCTCAGGAGCCTCGCGGCCGAGCAACGCCACTACGGACCCGTGCCCTGGTACGTGCCCTTCGTCCCGGGCAACGACTACTGGGACGCGTACAAGCCGGGCGCGGTGTGGGGCGACGTGGCGGTCATGCTGCCTCACCTGATGTACGAACGACACGGCGACCTGGAGCTGCTGCGTCGCCAGTACGACAGCGCCAAGGCCTGGGTCGACCTGGTGGACGAACGCGCTGGAGCCAGCCACATCTGGGAGGCCGACTGGCAGGCCGGTGACTGGCTGGACCCTGCCGCACCACCGGAGAACCCGCTCGCGTCGAGGACCGACCCGTACCTCATCGCGACGGCCTACTTCGCCCGCACCAGTCACCTCCTGGCGACGACGGCGAACATCCTGGGGTACTCGGACGATGCGACCCGCTACGCGCTGCTGGCGGAGGAGGTCCGCCACGCCTTCGTCGAGCGCTACCTCGAGGACGACGGGCTCGCCACCTCCGACACCCAGACCGCCTACGCACTGATCCTCGTGTTCGACCTCTGCCCCGACCGGGCCCCGGCCCTGGGCCGGCGTCTGGCCCAGCTCGTCGCGGACGCCGGCTGCGTCATCTCCACCGGGTTCGTGGGCACGCCGATCATCTGTGATGCACTCGTCATCGCAGGTCGGCCGGACCTCGCGTACCGCCTTCTGCTCCAGCGAGACTGCCCGTCATGGCTCTACCCGGTCACCATGGGCGCCACCACGACCTGGGAACGCTGGGACTCCATGCTCCCGGACGGGTCGATCAACCCCGGCGACATGACCGGCTTCAACCACTACGCCCTGGGTGCCATCGCCGACTGGCTCTACCGGCACGTGGCAGGACTGAATGCCGAGGCCCCCGGTTTCCGGGTGGCACGGATCGCCCCGAGACCGGGCGGAGGCCTGACCTCCGCGGGTGCCCGCCACGAGACGCCCTACGGCCCGCTCGAGGTTCGCTGGTCGATCACGGGCGGTGCTGCCACGGTCGACTTCACCGTGCCGGTGGGCGTCACCGCGATCCTGGACCTGCCCGGCGCCCCACGGACCCGGTTCGCGCACGGGAGCCACTCGGTCGAGCTCAGCGCGGAAGAAGCACTCGCGATCGGCATCGATGCTGACGGGAGGCACTCGAGCTAGCAGCGCGGTCCCGGGCTCGCACACGTCTACCGGTTGGCCCAGGTGCCTCCGTAGATGTCCGAGTTGCCGAAGGCGGCCGGGCAGCTCTGCTGGACGTCGGGCGCCACGCCTGGCTCACGGTCGGCGACCTTGCCGTGCTGCTGCATGGCTTCCTCGCCGCGTGGTTCCTCGGCGTCGGCCTGCTGCGTACCGGAGGCGACCGCGGCGTCGTGGAGCTCCTGGCGGTAGGCGTCGATCTCCGGGCAGTCCGCGCCGTGGCGCACGTCATTCCACACCGCGGCGCCGTAGGTGCGCGAGGCGGCGGCGTAGACGTAGTCGCCGAGGAACTCCGCGGCCAGGTTGTTCTGGCTCGAGCTGCGGGCGTCACCGGCCTGGCCCAGGTGGACCAGCGAGAAGGGGCCCACGCCTGCGGCGGTGGAGTCGGCGTGCAGGACCACACCCACCAGTGGCCGGTCGTTCTGGAAGCCGACGGCACTGGTCTTGAACGGCTCGAGCCAGGCGTTGTAGACGAGCCAGACCTCCTTGCCGTCCGGTGAGATGGCCGGCGCGGAGTAGTACCCGCGGTGGCCGGGTCGTTGGACCGCAACGGGTGTGGTCCAGGCGGCTCCACCGTTGTCGGAATAGCTGAAGCGCACCGTCTCGGCGTTGAGGTTCTTGCCGTCGACCCAGCTGATCACGATGCGGTCGGTGGCATCGGCGCCGGTCGGGGCACCGTTGGCGATGTCGACCGAGGGCGACGCCGACAGGTCGTCGCGAGCACCGGCCACCCCGTCCATGACGCACCGGCCGATCGAGGGCTCCACGACGCTGCAGGTGTCGAATGCCGCGGCCACCTGGCGGGGCTGGCCCCACCTGGCGCCGCCATCCACCGACGTGACCATGTCGATGTGGCCCAGCGCCGGCGAGCCGACGGAGAAGGCGTAGTAGAAGACGTAGGCCGTGCCGCGCGAGTCGGTGCGCACCGTGCAGCCGCTGCGCCCGAAGCCCTGGGCGCTGTTCGGGTTGTTCGTCGCGGGAGTCACCTGCTTCTGGTCCCAGCTGCTCCCACCGTCTCGCGACGTGAGCACGAACAGGGGCTGTGAGGCGCCCGGCCCGGATCGGAAGCCGGCGTAGCAGACGTACACGTTGCCGAAGTGCGGGCTGGAGGCGGCGTTGTCGGCCCAGATCTGTTCCTTGTCGGAGAACAGCGCCGAGTTCTGCTTGCTGGCGATGACTGGCGCACTCCATGCGTCGTTCCGGCCTGCCGCCGCAGCTGCCACGTCATCGGTGTGGGAGACGGCAATGGCTTCGAAACCCTTGAAGGGACTCTGCCCCGGAAGGGCTGAGGTGAGGTTGGCGTAGTACAGCCGGGAGCCGCCGCCGAAGGTGAACCCACCCCGACCGTCCGGTCGGGGTCCGAACGCCAGCGCCGGGTCCCCGTCGGACACCAGGCCGTGCGCGAAGTAGTTGGGCAGCGTGCCGATCGGACCGACCTCGGGCTCACATCCCGGGTCGGTGTCGCCCACCTGGCCGGTGCAGTTGCGCGCACTCAGCCCCGTGTAGGTCGGCTGGGTCCACGTGGCGCCGGAGTCCGTGGACAGGTAGATCCCGGACACCCCCACGCCATCGGTGAACGGACAGGTCGAATCGCTGCCGGCGTTGCACGCCTCCATGTCGATGTTGTCGTTGGCACCCGCCGCGAGCACCGTGGGGTTCGACGCATCGACGGCGATGGCCGGCTCGTTCTGCTTGTTCGCAGAGAACGGGCCGGGCGGGCTGCCCACGCTGACCAACGTGTCGGAGTCGTCGGGCAGGACGCCGTTGGCGGGAACCTGCGCCACGAGGACGGCAGCGAAGGCGACGGCCACGACGCCGGTACCCCTGATGAGTCGAGTTGGATACACGGTCCCTCCAGCGTTCGCACGGGTCACGAGGATCACCGTCCATGGTCTTCCTCCCGTCCACCCGATGACAAGAGCTCCTGCAGTCCTCGTGGGGGTCGCTCCCCGATCAGCGGAGGGCGCGATCTGCCTCGGCTCTCACTTCCGCGGCGACCGTGTCGACGAGGCTGGAGCGGAGGTTCCACTGCTGCCAGTGCAGGGGGACGTCGAGGTGCCGCCCGGGGGCGAGGTCGACCAGCTCGCCGGTCCGGACCGGACCGTCGGAGTGCTCAGCGGGGAGCATGGCCCAGCCCAGGCCGAGGCGGGTGGCGACGGCGAAGTCGGCGGAGGCCGGCACGAAGTGGCGTGGGGGGTCGGTCGTGCGGCGGGCGAGGCGGCGGGCGAAGCGTGCCTGGAGGGTGTCCTTGCGGTCGAACTCGAGGCGTGGTGCGCGGTCGAGAGCCGCGGCGGTGGGGCCGTCGGGGAACCAGCGTTCGGCAAAGGCGGGCGTGGCGTGGGCACGGAACCGCATCCGTCCCAGTGGCGTGGAGGTGCAGCCGGGGACGGGGGTGGGGTCACTGGTGACCGCTGCCATCACGGTGCCTGAGGCGAGCAGGTTCGCGGTGTGGTCCTGGTCGTCGCGTACGAGGTCGAAGACGACCGGCTCTCGTGCGGCGACTCGTGCGAGCGGGGGCAGGATCCAGGTCGAGAGGGAGTCGGCGTTGACGGCGATGGGCAGGGTCGTGGGCCGCTCGTCGTCGGGTTCGGTGCCCAGCTGGCGCAGGGCCTCGTTCTCGAGCACGGCCAGTTGCTGCCCCAGGCGCAGGAGCGCCTGACCGGCCTCGGTCGGCTGAACCGGTTTGGTGCGTACGACCAGGACGCGCCCGACGCGCTGCTCGAGGGCCTTCATCCGCTGGCTGACCGCGCTCGGGGTGAGGTGCAGGGTGCGGGCCGCGGCGTCGAAGGTGCCGTCCTTGACCACGGTGGCGAGGGTTTCGATCAGTTCGGAGGGGATCATCGTCATCAATTCTTCTCATGATGCATCAGAATTCTGAACTGGATTCAAGCACCGACCGCGCCTAGCGTCGAGATGTGAGCAACGGTCAACTCCTCGCGTCCGCCCTTGCCGGGCTCGGCCTCGGCCTCGGCCTGATCGTCGCGATCGGAGCGCAGAACGCGTTCGTGCTGCGGCAGGGGATCCGACGCGAGCACGTCCTGGCGGTCGTGATCATCTGCATCGGCTCCGACGCGGTCCTGATCGTGGCGGGGGTTGCCGGTGCCGGCGCCCTGTTCACCGCGGTCCCGTGGCTGGTCACCGCAGCCCGCTGGGGTGGCGCCCTCTTCCTGCTCGGCTACGCAGCCTTGGCGGCCCGACGAGCGCTGCGCCCCTCCGACCCGGGCGCGCAGGGGCTGCGGGTCGACCCGGGCCGCCTCGAGGACATCTCGATCGAGGGCGTCGGTGAGGTGAGCGGGCACCACCCCTCGACGCTGCCTGGAGGGCGCGCACCGAACCGGGCCGCTGGCGCCACCCTGGCGATCGACGCGCCGACGACCGCAGCCGTCACTGCCGCGCCCGAGCCGGGCGGGCTGCTGGCCGTCATCGGGACCGCCCTGGCCTTCACCTGGCTCAATCCGCACGTCTACCTCGACACCTTCGTCCTGCTCGGCTCCGTGGGCTCCTCGCACGGGCAGGGCCGCTGGGCCTTCGCCGCCGGCGCCGTCCTCGGCAGCGCCCTGTGGTTCTCGGCCCTGGGCCTCGCCGCGCGCGCACTGACCCCGGTCTTCGCCCGACCGATCGCCTGGCGGGTGCTCGACGGCATCATCGCCGTGGTCATGACCGTCATCGTCATCGGCCTGCTCGCCGCCGGCTGACCCCGACCGCCCTCGCATGCGCGCGAGTGTCCGGTGTGAGAGGCGGTCACTACCCCGGGCAGAGCTATGCCCCAGCGGGTGCAGGGGGTCCCGCTGGGGCATCTGGAGCCAGCGTGGCACGTCGGGCCGTCGGCGCACCCTCGAATGGGGCGGTCCGGGACGCCAGGGAACGCATTGTGCCTGCACGGCCCAGGGGCCCTCGTCCGAACGGCTGAGGCGCAACGCCGATGGCCGCCCGCCAACCCGGGGCGGACGCGAGCCCGCGCCCCCGGTCCACCTGACCCCCTGCGGGCGGGCGCACCGGGAGCGCGGCCACACTCCCAGCGAAGGTCCGGACGCCCCTGCAGCGTCTTTGCTCTCCGCTGACC
>DASSQL010000327.1:0-16950 GCA_035702525.1 Ornithinibacter sp.
CACGCCATCTGCGGCGACGGTCGGTGCAACGAGAACATCGCGCTCCAGGCGGTCCACCAGGTGTTCCACGACGAGCACGACCGGCTCATCGACGACATCAAGAACACCCTCACCCTCGACGCCGACGCGTCGGCCAAGGGCGCTGCCGCCCTGGCCGAGTGGAAGCTGGCGCTGGGTGCTGACGGCTGGAACGGCCAGCGCCTCTTCCAGGCAGCACGCTTCGTGACCGAGATGCAGTACCAGCACCTCGTGTTCGAGGAGTTCGCCCGCAAGGTGCAGCCCGCGATCAACCCGTTCGAGCCGTTCGCCTTCACCCAGACCGACGTGAACCCGGCCATCACCGCCGAGTTCGCCCACGCCGTCTACCGGTTCGGCCACTCGATGCTCACTGACAGCATCCCGCGGGTCAACACCGACGGGTCGCACAACGACATCAAGCTGCTCGACGGGTTCCTGAACCCGGCTGCCTACTACCAGAACGGCAGCCAGACCCTGAGCTCGGCCGATGCCGCCGGGTCCATCATCATGGGCCTGTCCGACCAGACCGGCCAGGAGATCGACGAGTTCGTCGTCGACACCCTGCGCAACAACCTGCTGGGCCTCCCGCTGGACCTGCCCTCGCTGAACATGGCGCGGGCCCGCAGCGAGGGCATCCCACCGCTGAACGACGTGCGTCGGCAGATCTTCGGCCAGACGAACGACGGGCAGCTCAAGCCCTACACCGACTGGATCGACTTCGGGCAGCAGCTCAAGCACCCCGAGTCCCTGGTGAACTTCGTCGCGGCCTACGGGACCCACACCGCGATCACCAGCCAGACCACCACCGCAGGCCGTCGCACCGCCGCTGACCGGATCGTCAACGGCACGGTCCTGCCCGGTCCCGATGGGATCGTCGGCGCGGACCCGTCGACCGCCTTGGACGACACCGCCGCCGTTCCCGCAGGCCCCGGACCCGATGGATCGTTCGGTACCGACTGCGACACCGCCACGCCCTCACCCGAGTGCGCGGACAACACTGCGGCAGTGCCGGCCGACCCCGGTGCTGACGGCATCCTCGGGCCCAACCCGGCGACCGCACTCGACGACATCGCCCCGCCCGCCGACTCCGCCGACTTCATGTTCGGCACCGGCAGCTGGTCGAACTCCGCCGGCAAGACCACCACTGGTGTCGACAACATCGACCTGTGGGTCGGTGGCCTCGCCGAGCGCACCAACCTGTTCGGCGGTCTGCTGGGCAGCACCTTCAACTACGTCTTCGAGAACCAGCTCACCAACCTGCAGAACGGTGACCGGTTCTACTACCTGGCACGCACCCCGGGCATGAACCTGCGGGCGCAGCTCGAGGGCAACTCGTTCAGCGAGCTGGTCATGCGCAACACCCCCGCGCACACCCTCAAGGCCGACCCGTTCGCCACGGCGGACTGCAAGTTCGAGCTCAGCCACCTGACGTCCCCGGCCACCTCCGTGGGTAGCTCCGGCAAGCTGATCACCGGTGCCGGCTCCGTGCAGGACGACCCGACGTCAGAGTGTGACGAGAACGAGCAGCTCCTCCGGATGGGCGACGGAACGTGGCGCTACCGGATGACCAACACCGCGATGCCGTCCGGCATCAACGCCCAGGCCGTCTACAACGGCAGCCCCGGCAACGTCGGTGACAAGGTCTGGGGCGGCGCGGACAACGACACCTTCTGGGGTGGTCCGGGCAGCGACACCATCGAGGGTGGTGACGGCGCCGACATCGCACTGGGTGGTGAGGGCAACGACATCATCACCGACCTCGCCGGCGACGACGTGCCCAAGGGCGGTCCCGGCAACGACGCCATCGACGCCGGACCCGGCCTGGACATCATCATGGCCGGCGACGGGCACGACTTCACCAACGGTGGCGCCAACAGCAACGAGCACTTCATGGGTGCCGGCGACGACTTCGCCATCGGCGGCCAGGGCATCGACGCCATCTTCGGTGACAGCGGAGACGACTGGGAAGAGGGCGGCGACCAGCCGGACCTCCTCATCGGTGACAGCTCGTCGTTCTTCTTCGACGACCACAACGTCCCCGGGCACGACATCCTGATCGGTCAGGGTGGGGACGACGACTACGACCTCGAGGGTGGCGACGACATCGGTGTCGCCGGTCCCGGTGTCGAGAAGGTGGCCGGCGCGGCCGGCTACGACTGGGAGATCGGTCTCGGCGACCCCCAGCCCCAGGACACGGACCTCGCCCAGGTGTTCGTCGCCGGTGGCGTGATCCTCCCCGGGGTCAGGGACAAGTTCAACGAGGTCGAGGCACTGTCCGGTGGCGCCCTCAACGACACCCTCCGTGGTGACGACGTGGTGCCGACAGCAGTCGGTGGCGGTGGGTTCGTCGGTTGCGACGCGCTCGACGCAGCAGGTGTGGCCCGCATCAAGGGCCTCGACACGCTCATCACTCCGGAGATGCGCACCGTCGACCCGGCCGCTACCGGTGGCATCTTCGCCAACACGTCGACGCACCAGTGCCTGCTCGAGGGCAACGTCTGGGGCGCGGGCAACATCCTGCTCGGTGGCGCCGGCAACGACCTGATCGAGGGTCGCGGAGCCGACGACATCATCGACGGCGACCGGTACGTCAACGTGCGGCTCAGCGTGCGCACCGACCGGACCAACCCGGCCAGCGAGATCGGCTCCACCGACCTCATGACCGGTGTCGCCAAGACCGGCAACTTCGGTGCCGGAACGAGCGGCATGACCCTCCAGCAGGCCGTCTTCGCCGGCAAGCTGGACCCGGGCAACATCGTGGCCGTCAGGGAGATCCTGACGTCCGCCACCCCGGACACCGACGTGGCTGTCTTCTCCGACGTTCGTACGAGCTACGAGATCACCGTCGCAGACGTCGCCGGTGAGAAGGTCATCACGGTGAACCACACCGGTGGGACCGCGACCGACGGCATCGACACCCTCCGCAACGTGGAGACCCTGCGGTTCGTGGGTGGTGACGTCGCAACCTCGACGATCATCGCCCCGGTCGCAGCGGCCGAGCTCAGCACGACCGCCCTGGTCTTCGGGCTCCGGGCAACGGGCTCGTCGACGACCCTCCCGGTCGTGGTGACCAACAACGGGAACGCCAACCTCACCGTCACCGGCGCCACCATCGCTCCCGCCAGCGGCACGGGCTTCTCCGTCGCCAGCAACGGGTGCACCACGCCGCTCGTACCGCTCGACACCTGCACCATCCAGGTGGCGTTCGCTCCGGGCGGGTCCACAGCGGCGCAGACGGCGACGCTGAACATCGCCAGCAACGCGCCTGGTTCCCCGACCACGGTCAGCCTGACCGGGCAGGGCCAGACGGCACCGTCCATCCAGGTCGCCACGACCCTCGCGTTCGGCCTCCGGGCCACGGGGTCGACGACGAACCTGCCGCTGGTCGTGACCAACAACGGGTCTGCCCCGCTGGTCGTCTCCGGTGTCACGCTGAACCCGGCCACGGGCTCGGGCTTCACCATCGCCACCAACGCGTGCAGCACGGTCGCCCCCGGCGCCACCTGCACCATCACGGTCGCCTTCGCCCCCGGCGCGTCGACCGCAGTCCGCACGGCCACGCTCAACATCGCGCACAACGCGGCTGGTACCCCGACGGCGGTCACCCTGACCGGCCAGGGCCAGGCGCCGGCGGCGCAGGCCGTGATCACACTGCCCGCGACGACCGACTTCGGTCTTCGTCGGGTGGGCACGGTCCGGACGCAGTCGGTCCGGTTGGCCAACACCGGTAACGCCCCACTCACCATCGGGACGTTCACCACCACGGGTGCGTTCACCGTCACCCGGGGCAACTGCCCGGCGGCGCCGGCGACGCTCGCGGCCGGCAGGTCCTGCAACCTGTCGGTGAGCTTCCAGCCCACCGGGACAGGGCCGGCGACCGGGACACTCACGGTCACTGGCAATGCGGCCAACAGCCCCAGGACGGCAGCCCTGACCGGCACGGGACGCTGACCGGGTCGGAAGCGGTCGTGGCGCAGTTCGGCCACGGCCGCTTCCGGCTGTCCACCCACTGACGCCGTCCCCGGAGGCGGTCGTGGCGCCTGACCCCGGCCACGGCCGCCTCCGGCTCCTCGTGCCCGGACGCCGCGGCCGGCGGTTCGCGCTGGCGACCCCGGGCCGCTCAGAGGCCGCTGACGCCCTTGCCGAGCACCAGGGCACCGATGACCAGCAGCACGACGGCCATGATCGTCGTGTTGTTCTCGGTCAGCCAGTCGTCGGCCCGCCGCAGCGGCGCGGTGGCCCGGTCGCCGAGCACCACGTGCGCCAGCACCGGCAGCGCCACCGTCACGGACGCCGCGAGCGCGAAGACCACCACCGCGACCACGCTCTCGGTGCCCGTGGTCTCGGTGGCACCGATCGTCATCCCGGCTGCGGCGCTGAAGAGCAGGATCTTGGGGTTGGCGAGCGAGAGCAGCACGCTCAGCCGGGCCGCCGACCGTGGCGTGGCCGACTCCAGCGACTGCATCCAGGCCGGCGTCGGCCGCTCCTCGTGCCGCGAGAGCCACTGGCGCACGCCGAGCACCACCAGGGCCGCCCCGAGCACGACGCGCACCCACGACATCCAGGTCGGTGGCTCGTCGAACTTCTCGATGAACGTCTCCAGGAGCACGAACGCACCGGTGCCGGCGAGGATGCCGGCCACCCAGCCACCGAGGAACGCCCCCGCGTTCGCCGTGGCCCTGGGCGTGAGCAGCAGGAGGATCACCGGGATGACGGGGAACGGCGACGCCGCGATGCCGACGGCGAGGGGCAGCAGGTCGGCGATCACGTCGCGATCGTAGGCCGGGCACCGATCACCCGTAGGGCCCGCCCGGCGCGCGGGGGCGGAGGGCCGGCCCGGCTCGGGTCAGCCGCGCACCGGGGCGCCCGCGCGCAGGACGACGCGGCGGGCCAGGGCGTCGATCGAGTCGATGACCGTGGGGTCGTCCAGGCCGAGGTCCTCGTACAGCACCGACAGCTCCGTGCAGCCCAGGGCCACGGCCTCGGCGCCGTGGGCGCGCAGGTGGTCGACGACGGCGTCGAAGCGCTCCCGCGGCACGGGCTCACCGGCCTTGACCCCGTCGTAGATGATCGACATCACCTCGCGCTGCACCTCGGGGGTGGGGGTGACGAGCTCGACGCCGGCGGCGGCCGCGGCGGCCGCGTACGTGCCCGCGAGCAGCGTGCCGTCGGTGGCGAGCACGCCGAGTCGCTGCAGGCCGGGCACCGCCCGCCGAGCCGCGTCGACCGTCTCGGCCACGGTGTCGAGCACCTCGATCGAGACCGCGGCGCGCATCTGCTCGACCCACACCACGGCGGTGTTGCAGGGGATGGCGATGAAGCGCGCACCCGCGCGCTCGAGCGCCACGGCATCCGCGACGAGCACCGCCTCGGGGCTCTCACCGTGACCGAGGAGGAAGGCCGAGCGGTCGGGGATGCTGCCGTGCTGCCAGACGATCAGGTCGACGTGGTCCTGGTCGCGGTGGGCGTCGGTGAGCCCGACGACCCGGTGCATGAAGTGCACGGTCGCCGCCGGGCCGAGGCCGCCGAGGACCCCGACCGGCTCGTCGCGGACCGGGCTCGCGCTCATCGGGCGACGAAGTGCTTGCGAAACTTGCGTACCTGGTTCACGTGGTAGGCCACGTTGTAGGCACGGCGCTTCAGCGTGAGGTCGGGGGCGTACCAGTTCGGGTCGCTCGCCCGGCCGGCCTTCATCAGGGCCAGCGCCTTGTCGCGCAGCACCGGGTCGAGCACGTAGCGCTTGACGACGTACTTGGGCACGAAGGCGAACAGGTGCTCGCCGCGGGCGATCTCGACGCCCTCGAGCACCTCGTGTCGCACCCAGTCGCGGACGTACCACTCCGAGACGTTGTTGCCGCCGGCCGTCACGTAGAAGTTGGAGCGACCCAGGCGCACGTTGATCTCGAAGAACTTCAGGGTGCCGTCGCGCCGGTCGTACTTGAGGTCGAAGTTGCTGAACCCGACGTAGCCGACGTGCTCGAGGAAGCGGGTGGCCTGCTCGATGATCTCGTCGATCTCGGTGTTGATGATGACGCAGGGGTTGCCGATCGCCATCGGGTGGTGCTCCTCGAGCAGCACGTGGCCGACGGCGCCGAAGCGCACCTTGCCGTGCTGGTCGGAGTAGCAGGTGAGCACCCGCATGTTGGTGTCGTCGCCCGGGATGAACTCCTGGAGAAGGAAGTTGCCGTCGTAGTTCGACGCCCGCACCGCCGCCAGCGCCGCGGCCAGCTGCTCGCGGGTGTCGTGGATGAAGACCTTCTTCTTGCCGGGGTAGCGCGCGTAGTGGTGCAGTGCGCTGTCGGCCGGCTTCATCACCACGGGGAACTCGAAGGGCAGGTCGTGCTCCTCGCCGAGGTCCTGCGACATGTCGACGACGACGGTCTTCGGGTACGGCACGCCGACCTCGTCGAGCAGGCCGTAGAAGACGTCCTTGCGCACGATCCGGTCGAGCAGGTCGAGGTCGATGTACGGGATGGTGAACCACTGCCCGAGGTGGTCCTTGTGCTCGATGATCATCCGCACGTACCAGTCGCCGGCAGCCACGAGCAGCAGCGGCACCCCGGGGGTGGCGTGCTCGCGGCCGACCTTCTCGAGTGCCCCGACGAACACGTCGACGTCCTCGAAGCCCTCGACGTACACGTGGTCGCACAGGGTGCTCAGGCCGATCGGGCCACCGTCGGTCATGTTGACCACCAGGGGGCGCACACCGTAGGCGGCGTGGAAGGTGCGCACGAGGCTGTACGCCGTGATGTCGCCGCCGAGGATGACGGGGCGGAAGTCGGTGGCCGGGGCGTCGGGCACGCGAGGTCCTCCGAGAGGTCGTGGGTGGCGCGGGTCGTCCCGCAGGGGCTCCCCCAAGGTTCCCACAGGCGGAGGGAGGGCCCGGCATCCAGCCCGCGGGACAACATCGACCAACCCGTGCCGGGGCAACTTCGACCTATGTGTCGAAGTTGACCCGGAGTCAGATCTGGTCGTCGCGCAGCACCGTGCCGTCGGGGTCGAACACGTCGTAGAGCCGCGGCGCCCAGAGCAGCTGGGTGCGGCTGAGCTCCGGGGGTGAGAGCCGACGCAGCCGACCCGGCGGCCGCTCGATGCCCGCAGCCCCGGACCACGCCCCGGCGCGGCGGCGCCAGCGCACCGAGGTGCCCTTCAGCGGAGCCTTGGGGCGCGGCAGGTGCCGCCGCCCCCGAGGGCCGGCCCCACCGGCGTACCACGCGTCGAGCGCGTCGGCGGCGGACGCCATCAGGTCCCACACGGCATCCGGGTCGTCGGGCACGTCGTCCGGCTCGACGCCGAGGTGCTCCGCGACCAGCTCACGGCGCAGCCCCAGGGCGAAGGAGTCGTGCGGCGCCGGGGTGTCGCGGTCGGTCACCCGCAGGTCCTGCACCGCGCAGGCGATCTCCGAGTCGCTCGACCACGAGCGCCGGTTGAAGTTGTCGGACCCGACGCTCGCCCACACGCCGTCGATGATGCAGACCTTGGCGTGCACGTAGATCGGGTAGCCCGCCTCGCTGGTCAGCCCGTACACGGCGACCCGGTCGCCCCCGGCCTCGAGCAGCAGGTCCATCGCGAGCTTCCGGCCGTAGAGCTGCGGCGGGAGGGTGAGCGCGCCGTCCTCGTCGGGCACCATCGGGATGACCGCGATGAGCCGCAGCTCGGGGTTCTCGCGCAGGGCGGTGCCGAAGTGCCGCCCGACCTCCTCCGACCACAGGTACTGGTCCTCGAGGTACACCAGCCGCCGGGCGTGCGCCACCGCCGTGGTGTTGCCGTGCGCCACGCTGCGCTCCCCCGCGGGCGCGAAGTCGTAGCCCTTGGGCAGGATCGAGGGGTAGGTGCGCAGGATCTGCACCGCCTCGGTGGCGGCCTCGGGCGACGGCGGCGGGGGCGCCTGCTCCGCGAGCGGGCGAGGCACCAGCGGCTCGCGCTGCGCCAGGCTCGACAGCAGCCGCCCGGGGTTGAGGGTCAACGGTGTGGAGTCCTCCCACCGCTCGCGGAACGTCGTCTCGACGTCGAACACGGCCGGGCCCTCGATGGCGACGTGCACGTCGTGCCAGGCGGGGCGCGGGCCGAACGCCTGCGGCATCGGGATCACCTGAGGGTCGCCGTGGTGCTCGATGTCGTCACGGCGGCTGTGGCACAGGTCGATTCCGCCCAGGTACGCGATGTCCCTCGACGGGTCGTCACGATGCCGCAGCACGACGAACTTCTGGTGGTGCGAGCCGCCGGTGCGCACCCGCATGTCGCGCAGGCACTGCCCACCGGCCTCGTCGATCTCGATGCCGAGCAGCCGCGACTTCTCGGAGTGGAAGCCGAACTTGTTCCAGTGCGAGCGCCACAGCAGCCCGCGCACCTCGGCGCCGCGCCGGGCGGCCGCCGCGAACGTCGCCGACACCGTGGATGCCGGGTCGTCGGTCAGCCGCTGGTTGGGGTCACCCCGCCAGTCGACGAAGTAGAGCAGGTCGCCCTCGCCGAGCGCGCTG
Organism: Ornithinibacter sp.; assembly: GCA_035702525.1. Classification (GTDB taxonomy): domain Bacteria; phylum Actinomycetota; class Actinomycetes; order Actinomycetales; family Dermatophilaceae; genus Fodinibacter. Next base: position 8,499 of record DASSQL010000327.1, read on the forward strand.
ACCCGTTCGTGCAGCTCGGCCATGTACGGCCGGCCGTGCACGATGGGCCGCACCCGGTTCCCCTCGCTCCACGCGACACCCTCCCCGTGGTGCTCGTCGATGACGGTGTGCGTGTTGTCCCGCTCGGCGGGGCGGAGGAAGAGGTCGGGGATCACGCCGCCATCCTGCCGGTAACCGCGAGGCGCACGGCGCGCACCGTTGGTCGCGAAGTCCCGTCGAACCTTGCCCCTCCCTCCTACCATTCAGGCATGCCGGGGATGCGAGTGGTGCTCGCGGAGGACAGCGTGCTCCTCCGTCAGGGCCTCGTCGCGCTCCTGTCCGAGCACCCCGCGGTCGACGAGGTCATCGAGGCCGGTGACCTGGGCGAGCTGCTCAACGCGGTCAGCGAGCACGAACCCGACGTCGTGCTCGCCGACATCCGGATGCCGCCGACCCACACCGACGAGGGCATCCGCGCCGCCGAGCGCTTCCGGCGCACGCACCCCCGGCTCGGGGTGGTGGTGCTGTCGCAGCACGCCGACGCCGAGGGGGCGCTGGCCCTGGTGGCCGGTGGCAGCACGGGCCGCGGCTACCTGCTCAAGGAGCGGGTCGCCGACGTCGAGCACCTGGTGTCGGCGCTGGAGGCGGTGCGTCGCGGCGAGAGCGTCATCGACCCCCACGTCGTCGACGCCCTGATGCGGCACCGGCTGCGGTTCGAGGCCAGCCCGGTGGCGCGGCTCACCAGCCGCGAGCGCGAGGTGCTCGGCCTGATCGCCACGGGCGCCTCCAACTCGGCGATCGCCGCGTCGCTGCACGTCACCTCGCGGGCCGTCGAGAAACACATCAACTCGATCTTCACCAAGCTCGACCTGCCCGCCGGCGACCGCACCCACCGTCGGGTCGCGGCCGTCCTGCTCTACCTCGGCGACAGCGGCTCCACCCCGACTCCGGTGGCGGCCGGGCCGGGGGCCTGAGGTGGCTCGGCTCCCGAGCGGCTTCGTCGGGCGCCCCCTCGGAAGCCGGAGGCTCGTTCGACTGCGCGCCTACCTGCGCGTCAACCTGGTGGCGATCTGGTCGTCGGTGCTGGCCCTGGCGCTGCTGCGGTTGGCGGTGGGCCCCTCGCACACGATCATGGGCGACCTCTACGCGCTGGTGGCGTGCGGCATCCTCCTCATGGCGGCCGAGGTGCTGGCCGCGCGCGACCGCAACGCCGCCGCTGCCGGCGTCACCATCGTGGCGACCTGGGTGGCGGCGTTCGCGATCACCTGGGTGAGCCCGTTCCTGGCCCCGGTGGGTCTGCTCGCGCTGCTGCTGCCGCTCGTGATCGTCGCCGACCACCTCGGGTCCCGGACCCGGACCGTGATCATCGTCGCGACGGTGGCGCTGTGCGGTCTGCTCTCGGGGATGGGCCTGGCCCGGTGGCCGGAGTACGAGGCCTCACACCCGGTCACCGCGCGCACCGTGCTCATCGTCGCGATCTTCGTGCCCGTGCTCGTCAGCGTGCTCGTGGCGGGGCTGCGCGACTACGTCGCCCGGCTGGGCGAGCGCACCCGCGAGCTGGAGGAGTCACGCGCCCGCCTGGCGGTCGCCGCCGTCGAGGCCCGGCGATCGATCGAGCGCGACCTGCACGACGGCGCCCAGCAGCGCCTCGCCACGATCGCCGTCGACCTCGGGCGCGCCACCCGGATGTTCGAGCAGGACCCGCCCCAGGCGGGCCGGATCGTGCAGGGGCTGCAGGGCCAGCTGGAGGCGGCGATCCGTGAGCTGCGCGACCTCGCCCACGGCATCTACCCACCGCTGCTCGGCGAGCGGGGGCTGGTCGGGGCGCTGCCCGCCGCGGCCCGGCGCACGATCCTGCCGTGCACCGTCGACGTGCACTCGCTCGGCCGGCACTCGCCCTCGGTCGAGGCGGCGGTCTACTTCTGCTGCACCGAGGCCATCCAGAACGCCGACCGGCACTCGGGTGGCTCGATCATCACCGTGCAGGCGTCCGACGACGAGGGGCCGGGCCGCGGGCTGCGGTTCAGCGTCACCGATGACGGCCTCGGCTTCGACCCCGCGGCGGTGCGGTCCGCCCACGGCCTGACGGGCATGCGCGACCGGATCCGGGCGGCCGGCGGCGAGCTGCGGATCATCTCCGCCCCGGGCCGCGGCACCACGGTCGAGGGCCACTTCCCCCCGGGCACCCGCCAGCCGCGTTGAACGAAAGACCTTCGGAACCAGCAGAATTCGGCCCGCTGAGGCTACTGAATCCGTGACGTCGGCATTTCGGCGCAGATGAAGCCGCTCGTGGTGGTGCCAGCACCACCACGAGTTCGGATGGGTGCACCCCCGCGACCGTCGGACCGCTCAGGCACAGTTGACCCGTGACCGTCGCAGGGGACGGTGCACGCCCACCCGGGGCCCGGTCGACATCGATCGCCCCGTTGGGCGGTGGGTCGCACGGACGGCGTGCGACCCACCGCCGTGGGAACCGCTCCACTGCCGTTCCGGCCCGTTCGTGGTCGGTGCCGCCGCGGACCTGTCGAACCTTCGGAACACGCTCCTGACCGGCGCGGTTGACCCGGCGCGGGCCCGACCGGGCCCTCCCGGCATCCACGAGGAGACGTCCATGAAGGCCATCTGGAACGGCACCGTCATCGCCCAGTCCGACGACACCGTCGTCGTGGAGGGGAACCACTACTTCCCCGCCGACGCGGTCGACCAGGACCTGCTGCGCCCCTCGGACACCCACACGGTCTGCCCGTGGAAGGGCACCGCGTCGTACTGGACCCTCGAGGTCGACGGCGCCACGAACGCCGACGCCGCGTGGTACTACCCGCAGCCCAAGGATGCCGCGGCGCAGATCCGCGACCGGGTCGCCTTCTGGAAGGGCGTCACCGTCGAGCCGTGAGGGTGGGTCGCGTGGCCGGCCCCGCTCAGATCGCCAGCAGCGCGAACAGCACCGCGAAGACCAGCGCCACCCCGAACACCACGTCGAGCACGCTGAACGGCACCCACCACAGGTGGGTCACCTTCCAGCCGTAGTCGGCGTCCGGCCACTCCGGCGGCACCCAGCGGCGGGCACGCCAGAGCCGCTGCCCCACGAGGAGCACGGCGTACACGCCGACCACGACCCACCAGGCGTCGACCACGGCGGCCCCGGGCTCAGCCCTGGCCGATCGACCCGAGCAGGTCGGTGAACCACGGGGTGGCGGCGTCGAAGGCCTTGCCGCCCTTGATCCGCGGGAACTCGATGGCGCGCAGCTCGTCGCCGCGCTCCTCGTCGTGGCCGATGACGCCCGCCTCGCCGCGCAGCGCGCAGTCGACCGCGAGGTCGGTGCACTGCTTGATCAGCGCCAGGTCGCGGTCGTTGGCGGCGGCCGAGCGGGCGAAGTAACCCGACTTCTGGACCATCGTCTTCTCGGCACCGAGCAGCTCGGCGAACTGCTTGGCGAACCAGGCCCCCGGGTTCACCTTGTCGAGCTGCACGTGGCCGAACGGGTCCTTGGGCACCTCCTGGCCGGCGGCCTCGAGCTCGGCGACGACCTCGGCCACCCCGGCACCCTCGGACAGGAAGATGTTGACGCAGCCGAGCTCGTCCATGACGGCGCGCAGCCGGTCGGCCTCGGCGTGCAGGTCGATGGGGCGCTCGGGCACGAAGACGGCGTGGACGTCCCAGCGGCGCGGGTCGTTGCCGATGCCGGGGACGTAGTCCTGCTCCGCGACCCAGTTGTGGTACGCCTCGGCGGTCGCCGCGGTGAGCCACCCGCAGTTGCGGCCCATGACCTCGTGGACGATGAGCATCCGCGGGTTGGAGGTGTGCTCGGCGATGATGTTCTGGGCGAAGATCGAGCCCTGCTCCGCAGCGGTCCACGCACCGAGCGACTGGCGGATCGGCACGACGTCGTTGTCGACGGTCTTGGGCAGGCCGACGACGGTGAGCTCGTAGTCGTTGTCGTGCAGGTACGCCGCGAGGTCGGCGGCCGTGGTGTTCGTGTCGTCGCCGCCGATCGTGTGCAGCACGTCGACGCCGTCGGCCGTGAGCTGCTCGGCCGCCACGTGCAGCGGGTCCTGGCCCTCCTGGACCAGCCCGCGCCTGACGCAGTCGGCCACGTTGGTCAGCTTGACCCGGCTGTTGCCGATCGGCGAGCCACCGAAGTTGTGCAGCAGGTGGGCCTTGGCGCGCACCTGCGGGGTGACCTCGATGGACTCGCCCCGCAGCAGGCCCGCGTACCCGTTGGTGTACGCGATGATCCGCACGTCCGGGGCCAGCTCGGTGTAGCGCTGGATGAGCCCTCCGACGGCCGAGGACAGGCACGGGGCGAGCCCCCCGGCGGTGAGCATGGCGACGGTGCGGACGGTCATGGTGCGCTCCTGCGGTGCGATGGTCGTGGCGGAGGTGGGACGGGGCGGACGCGGGGTGGGAGGTGCACTGGCACCACGGCATCCCGCGGCTCCCATTGTGGCGCGTCGGCAGTCGAGGTGGTCACCCGGCCACCATCCGGGCGGCCGTCAGGCCCCGGCCAGCTCGCGGGCCACCAGCTCGGCGGTCTGCACCATGTTCAGCGCGGCGCCCTTGCGCAGGTTGTCGCCGCAGATGAACAGGTCGAGCGTGTACGGGCTCTCGGGCGCCTGGCGCAGCCGGCCGGCGAACCGCGGGTCGGCCCCGACGACGTCGTTGGGGGTGGGGAACTCGGGCTCGTCGGGGTCGTCGAGCACGACGACCGCAGGCGCCTCGATGAGGGCCCGTCTGGCGTCGCCCACCTTCACCCGCTGGGCGAAGGTGGCGTGGATGGTGACCGAGTGCGACGAGACGACGGGCACCCGCACGCAGGTGGCCGAGATCGGCAGCTCGGGCAGGTCGAGGATCTTGCGGGTCTCGTCGCGCACCTTGACCTCCTCGGAGGTCCAACCCTCGCCGACGTGGTGCCCGACGAACGGAACGACGTTGAGCGCCAACGGTGCCGGGAACGGTGAGTCGCCCAGCTCCTCCTCGATGAGCCGGCGCACGTCACCGGGGCGGGTGCCCAGCTCACGGTGCCCGTGCACCACGTCGAGCTCGTCGTGCAGGCGGGACATACCGGTGCGGCCCAGGCCCGACGCGGCCTGCAGGGTGGTGACGACGAGCCCGGTGAGCTCGTAGACCCCGTGCAGCACGGCGAGCGCGTCGATCATCGTCATGACCGTGGCGCCGGGGTTCGCGATGATGCCGCGCGGCCGTTCGGAGACCTTGCGCGGGTTCACCTCGGGCACGACCAGCGGCACGTCGGGCTCGGTGCGGAACTCGGTGCTGTTGTCGATGGCGACCACGCCGCGCGCCGCCGCCAGCTCGACCCACTCGCGGGCGATCGCGGGCGGGATGTCGAAGATGGCGACGTCGACGCCGTCGAAGAACTCCGGCGTGAGCGCCTCGACGACGACGTCCTCGCCACCGACCCGCAGCGTGGAGCCGACGTCCTCGACCCCGGCGGCCAGGCGCACCCGGCTCCAGTGCGAGTGGCGGGTCGGCAGCACGTCGAGCACCACCCGGCCCACGGCGCCGGTCACCCCCACGATGCCCAGGGTCGGCAGCGCGCCCCCCGCGGTCCCCTCCCCGGTGACAGCCACGTCAGCGGCCGGTGCCCCCGTAGACGACGGCCTCCCCCTCGTCGGAGTCCAGCCCGAACGCCGTGTGCACCGCCCGCACCGCCTCGTCGAGGAGGTCGTCACGGGTGATCACCGAGATGCGGATCTCCGAGGTCGAGATCATCTCGATGTTGACGCCGGCGTTGGCGAGCGCCTTGAAGAAGGTCGCCGAGACACCGGGGTTGGAGCGCATGCCGGCCCCGACCAGCGAGAGCTTGCCGATCTGGTCGTCGTACTGGATCGAGGAGAACCCGACCTCGCCCTGGATGCGCTGGAGCGCCTCGACGGCAGCCGTGCCGTCGGTCTTCGGCAGCGTGAAGGAGATGTCGGTGAGGCCGGTGTCGGTGGCGGAGACGTTCTGCACGATCATGTCGATGTTGATCTGGGCCAGGGTCACCGCCTCGAAGATCTGCGCGGCCATGCCGGTGCGGTCGGGCACGCCGACGACTGTCACCTTCGCCTCGCTGCGGTCGTGGGCCACACCGGCGATGATCGGGGCTTCCACGGCGTCTCCTTCAGGTCCTGGCTGGTCCGTGACGATCGTGCCCTCCTTCTGGGAGAACGACGACCGCACGTGGATGGGGATGTCGAAGCGCCGGGCGTACTCGACGCTGCGCAGGTGCAGCACCTTCGAGCCCGAGGCCGCGAGCTCGAGCATCTCCTCGTTGGAGATGCGGTCGATCTTGCGGGCCGCGGGCACGATGCGGGGGTCGGCGGTGAACACGCCGTCGACGTCGGTGTAGATCTCGCAGACCTGGGCCCCGAGGGCGGCGGCGAGCGCGACGGCGGTGGTGTCGGTGCCTCCGCGGCCGAGCGTGGTGATCTCCTTGGTGCCCTGGCTGACGCCCTGGAAACCCGCGACGATCACGATGTGGCCCTTGCCGATGGCCTCGGTGATGCGGCCCGGCGTGACGTCGATGATCTTGGCCTTGCCGTGCACGCCGTCGGTGATCACGCCGGCCTGGCTGCCCGTGAACGAGCGGGCGCTGAAACCGAGGTCGGAGATCGCCATGGCGACCAGGGCCATCGAGATGCGCTCGCCGGCGGTCATCAGCATGTCGAGCTCGCGCGGGGGCGGCACCGGGCTGACGTCGCGCGCCAGGTCGAGCAGGTCGTCGGTGGAGTCGCCCATCGCCGACACGGCCACCACGACGTCGTGACCGGCCTTCCTCGTCTCCACGATCCGTCGGGCGACCCGCTTGATGCTCTCGGCGTCGGCCAGCGACGATCCGCCGTACTTCTGGACGACGATGGGCACGTGCTACTCCCGTGACGATGGTGTGAGGGGGCGCGACCACTCTAACCGGACGTCCACGGACCGGACGCGATGCCCGGATGCCGGTCAGCCGGGCATCCGGGGGTCCGGCCCCTCCCGCTGTGGTCGCGCTGGGCGTAGCGTCGCGAGCACCCACGTCAAGGAGGTCCCATGTCGATCGTCATCGTCGGCGCCGGTCTGGCCGGCGGCACCGCCGCCACCGAGCTGCGCGAACAGGGGTACACCGGCCCGGTCGTGCTCGTCGGGTCCGAGGAGCACGCACCCTACGAGCGGCCGCCGTTGTCGAAGGGCTACCTGCTCGGCAACGACCCCATCGACGACGCCTACGTGCACCCGGTCGAGTGGTACGCCGAGCACGACGTCGACCTGCGGCTCGGGGTCGAGGCCACCGCGGTCGACACCGACGCCCATGTGGTGCACACGACCACCGGCGACCTCACCTACGAGCGGCTGCTGCTGGCCACCGGGGCGGAGCCGCGACGGCTGGCCCTCGCCGAGGACAGCGGGGTGCCGACGGCGTACCTGCGCACCATCGAGGACAGCGACCGGCTCAAGGCCGCCTTCGCGAAGGGCGGCCGGATCGCGGTCGTCGGGGCCGGCTGGATCGGGCTCGAGGCGGCCGCGGCCGCCCGCGCCGCCGGGTGCGACGTGACCGTGTTCGAGACGGCCGACCTGCCGCTGCTGCGGGTGCTCGGGCCGACCGTGGCGAAGGCCTTCGCCGAGCTGCACCGGGGCCACGGCGTCGACCTGCGCCTCGGCACGCAGGTGACCGCCGAGGACCTCGCGGGGGCCGACCTCGTCGTGGCCGGCATCGGCGTGACGCCCCGCGTCGCGCTCGCCGAGGCGGCCGGTCTCGCCGTCGACAACGGGGTGCTCGTGGATGCCGGGCTGCACACGTCGGTGCCCAGCGTGCTCGCCGTCGGCGACATCGCCAACCAGGCGCACCCCGTGCTGGGCCGGCGGATCCGGGTGGAGCACTGGGACACCGCGATCAACCAGGCGAAGGTCGCCGCGCACAACCTCTCCGGTGGCGACGAGGTCTACGACGCGATGCCGTACTTCTTCACCGACCAGTACGACCTGGGCATGGAGTACGTCGGACACGTCGGGCCGGACGGGTACGACGAGGTGGTGCTCCGGGGCGACACCTCCGGGGCCTTCACCGCCTTCTGGCTGGGCGGCGGCCGGGTGCTGGCCGGCATGCATGTCAACGACTGGGACGCCATCGACCCGATCCGGGCGATCGTGGGCAGCGAGGTGCCGGCGGACCGGCTCCGCGACGAGCAGCAGAGCCTCGGCGACCTCGCGGGCTGACCCCCCACGGGGGCCGTGACCAAGTCGTCACCGGGGGATTCGCGAACTTCCTGTGCGCGTGCGCCGGATGAGAAATGATTCGGCCAGCGCTGACTCCGCGGTGGACTCGCGCTGAGGAACAGGAGCCAATCCCCCATGAAGCACTTCTCGGGCGTGCGCACGCGCTGGGCGTCGGTGGCTGCCGGCGCCGCGCTCACCGTCACCGTCACCGGGGTCGGGATGACCCCGGCCCAGTCCGCGACCGACAACCCCTGCCCCGCGCCGTACCCGGAGGCG
>DASSQL010000328.1:0-7278 GCA_035702525.1 Ornithinibacter sp.
GGTGGCGAGCCTCGACACGTGGTCCGGGAAGGAGTCGACGCTCGGCAGCCCCCACACCGCCGCAGCCGACTCGAGCGCGAAGACGTGCTCCCCCGGGGCCCGCGAGACCAGGTCGGTGGCGTGCACCAGTGCCGCGTGGCGCTGCTCGGGGGTGAGCGCCAGCCAGGTCGGCGTCTCGATCCACACCCCGTGACGCACGTGGTGCCAGCCGGACCGAGCCGGGTCGACACCCAGCCGACGTAGGTCCTGCCCCAGCCGGAGCAGCCCCCGGTCGAAGGGGATCGGAGCGGGATCGCCGAGCATCCCTGCACGATGGCAGATCCAGCGAGACCCGCCGACCCGTCATCCACAGGCCAGCCCCACCGCGGGTCGGGCCGGCTCCGGACGACTTCCACGGGTCGTCGGCGTGGGGTCGGTTCCACCTCCAGGCCCTGGTCCACCCTCCAGGCTCTGGTTCATCCGCGGGGCTCTGGTTCATCCGCGGGGCTTTGGTTCATCCGCGGGGCTCTGGTTCATCCGCGGGGCTCTGGTTCATCCGCGGGGCTCTGGTTCATCCGCGGGGGTGGCGGTGCCACCGCACCGCCATCCCCGCAGACCACCGCCATCCCCGCAGGTGGACCAGAGCAGAGGACCCCCGCACCCGCACCTGCACCCGTGGCCGGGGCCGGAACCGGGGCCGGAGCCGGAGCGGGGCCCGACCGGTCCCGGCCGAGCTCAGGTGGAGATGGCCTCGAAGGCGTCGCGCAGCCAGGCCTCGTCGGGCCCCTCGAGCCGCACCGGGCGGCCGATGCCCTCGAGCACGACGAACCGCAGCAGGGCGCCGCGCGACTTCTTGTCGCGGCGCATCACGGCCAACAGCTGCTCAAACGACCCACCCGGGTACGACGTCGGCAGCCCCACCGACGACAGCACCGACCGGTGCCGCGCCACGACGTCGACGCCCAGCCGGCCGGAGCGGGCGCCGAGCTCGGCGGCGAACGTCATGCCGATCGCCACGGCCTCGCCGTGCCGCCGGCGGTAGCCCTCGACCTGCTCCACGGCGTGCCCCAGGGTGTGCCCGTAGTTGAGGATCTCGCGCAGCCACGACTCGGTGAGGTCCTGGGCGACGACCTCGGCCTTGACCGTGATCGCCCGCTCGATCAGCTCGCGGGTGTGCGGGCCGTCCCAGCGGGTGGCACCGGCCGGGTCTGCCTCGACGAGGTCGAGGATCACGGGGTCGGCGATGAACCCCGCCTTGACCACCTCGGCCAGACCGGCGACGAGGTCGGCCGTCGGCAGGGTGGCGAGCGCGTCGAGGTCGCAGAGCACCCCGGCCGGCTCGTGGAAGGAACCGACGAGGTTCTTGCCCTCGGCGGTGTTGATGCCGGTCTTGCCACCGACAGCGGCGTCGACCATGGCGAGCAGGGTCGTCGGCACCTGCACCACGGCCACCCCGCGCAGCCAGGTGGCGGCGACGAACCCCGCGAGGTCGGTGACGGTGCCACCTCCGACGGCGACGACGGCATCCGAGCGGGTGAACGCGAGCCGACCGAGCGTGGCCCACAACCCGGCGGCGACCTCGGCGGTCTTGGCCACCTCGCTGTCGGGAACGGCTGCCTCGTGCACCTCGAGACCGACGGCCCTCAGCTGCTCGACCACAGGCAATGCGAGCGACGCCAGCGCGTCGGGCCGCACCACGAGCACCTGCTGCACACCGGGTCCGAGCAGCCCGACGACCCGGTCGGACACCCCGTGGCCGACGACGACGTCGTACGCGTCACCGACCCGGATGACGGTGGCGCGGCCACCGCTGCGGCCGGCGGGGTCGCTCACGCCTCCCCCAGCAGGCCCGCGACCTCGGCCGCGACGTCCTGCGGGGTTCGCCCGGCGGTGTCGACCCGGAAGGTCGCGACCCGCTCGTAGACCGGGCGTCGCTCGTTCATCAGCCGCACCCACGAGGCCCGCGGGTTGACGGCGAGCAACGGCCGGCTCTGGTCGAAGCCGACCCGCTTGGACGCGTCGGCGATGCCCACGTCGAGGAAGACCACGGTCTGCCCCACGAGCAGCGCCTCGGTCGACGGGTCGACCGGAGCGCCCCCACCCAGGGCCAGCACCCCGCCGTCCTCGGCGACCGCGCGGGCCACCTCGGCGCGCTCCAGCGCCCGGAAGGCCGGCTCGCCGTCCTCGATGAAGATGTCCGAGATGGTGCGGCCCTGCCCGGCCTCGATGGCGGCGTCGGTGTCGTGCAGCGGCAGCCCCAGCAGCTCGGCCAGCGCCGCCCCCACCGTGCTCTTGCCGGACCCGGGCGGCCCGACCAGCACGACCCGTGCCATCAGTGCTCCCAGGTGCGCATGGAGGCCGGGATGGCCGCGAGGTACGACGCGTGGTTGCGCGCGGTCTCGGCCACCGAGTCGCCGCCGAACTTCTCCAGGCAGGCCTCGGCCAGCACGAGCGCGACCATGGCCTCCGCGACGACCCCGGCGGCCGGCACGGCGCACACGTCGGAGCGCTGGTGGATGGCGCGGGCCGGCTCGTCGGACGCGATGTCGACCGTCTCCAGGGCCCGCGGCACGGTGGAGATCGGCTTCATCGCGGCCCGCACCCGCAGGAGCCCGCCGACCGACATCCCGCCCTCGGTGCCACCGGCCCGGCCGGTGCGGCGGCGGATGACCCCGTCGGGGCCCCGCTCCATCTCGTCGTGGGCGACCGAGCCGCGACGCGCCGCGGTGCGGAAGCCGTCGCCGATCTCGACGCCCTTGATCGCCTGGATGCCCATCAGCGCACCCGCGAGGCGTGAGTCGAGCCGGCGGTCCCAGTGCACGTGCGACCCCAGGCCCGGGGGCAGCCCGGTGACGACCACCTCGACCACCCCACCGAGGGTGTCGCCGTCCTTGTGCGCGGCCTCGATCTCGGCGACCATCGCCGCCGACCCCTCGGCGTCGAAGGCGCGCACCGGGTCGGCGTCGAGCGCCTCGACGTCGTCGGCGGTCGGGAGGGGCGCGTCGTCGGAGACCGAGGCCCAGCCGATCGCCACGGTGTGCGACACCAGCCGGATGCCGTAGGCCTGCTCGAGGAACCGCGAGGCCACCTCGCCGAGCGCGACCCGGGCCGCGGTCTCGCGCGCGGAGGCCCGCTCGAGCACCGGCCGGGCGTCCTCGAAGGCGTACTTCTGCATGCCGACCAGGTCGGCGTGGCCCGGGCGAGGCCGGGTGAGCGGCCGGTTGCGGGCGATCTCCTTCTCGGCGTTCACGTCGTCGGCCGCGGCGAGCGCGTCGGCGTCGACCGGGTCGGGGCTCATCACGGTCTGCCACTTCGGCCACTCCGAGTTGCCGACCCGCACCGCGATCGGCGACCCCAGGGTCAGCCCGTGCCGCACCCCGCCGAGGAACTCGACCGCGTCCTGCTCGAACTTCATCCGGGCGCCGCGGCCGTAGCCCAGCCGCCGGCGCGCGAGCGCGGCCGCCACGTCTCGTGTCGTGACCTCGACCCCCGCGGGCAGCCCGTCGATGGTCGCCACGAGCGCGGGCCCGTGCGACTCCCCAGCGGTCAGCCAGCGCAGCATGGGGTGAATCCTTCCACGCGGCCCTCAGCCGCCCATGAGCCAGGTCAGGATCCGGGACGTGAACCCGATGGCGAGCCAGGCCCCGAGGCACATCGCCGGCCCGTAGGCGATCGAGCTGCGCAGCCCGACCCGGCGCAGCACGAGCAGCGCCACGGCCCACAGGCCACCCACGAGGAAGCCGCCCAGCAGCCCCACGAAGAGCTGGCCGGCGCCCAGCCAGCCGAGCAGCCCGCCGATGACGGGCGCGAGCCGCACGTCACCGCCGCCCACTCCCCCGCCCGGCAGCACAGCGAGCAGCAGGTAGACCGCTCCCATCACCGCGGCACCGACGAGCGCTCCGACCCAGCGCCGGTCCCAGGTGGCGACCGACGCCACGGCGACCAGCCCGACCAGCCACCACCCGGTCGGCACGACCAGTCCCACCGGCAGCCGGTGCACGTCGAGGTCGATCCAGACCAGCCCCACGGTCAGCCAGGCGAAGAGCAGGTACACCGGCAGCGCGGCCCAGCCACCGAGGTCGCCGACCGACCACGCGGCCAGCCCCGCCAGCCCTGCCGTCGCGAGCCCGGGCCACCAGTTGGTCCCGGGCGCGTGCTCGGCCTCGTCCTCGTCGATCCGGTAGCCACCGGTCGCGAGCTGTCGGCCGGTGAGGTGCCCCACCGCGCCCATGACCAGGGCCGCGACGGCGACGACCCAGACGGGTGTCACGCCTGCCCCAGCGCCGCACGTCCGGCGGCGGCCATCGCCTCGAGGGGGGCGTCGTGCCCGGTGAACAGCCGGAACTGCTCGGCCGCCTGGTGCACGAGCATGTCGAGGCCGGAGACCACGGTCATGCCGGCCTGCGCGGCGGCGCGCGCGAGCGGCGTCGGCCACCCGGCGTACACGACGTCGAGCAGGATGCCGTGGTGCGCGGTGGGCACGGTCGCCGCCGCGGCGTCCCCCGCGGCACCCGGCAGCGTCGACACGACGACGTCGTCGCGGGTGGTGACCCACGGCCCCAGCCCGGCGACGGACCCGTTGCGGATGCCGGTGCCCAGGTCGAGCGCCCAGGCCAGCAGGTCGGCGGCCCGGCCGGTGTCGCGGGCTCGCACGGTCACGGTGGTGACCCCGAGCTCGGCCAGCGCCAGCACGGCGGAGCGGGCCGTCGCACCGGAGCCGAGCACCAGGGCGCGCTCCGGCGCCGTGGTCAGGTGACCGGCGAGCGCCCGCACCAGCCCGACGACGTCGGTGTTGGTGGCGTCCCAACCCCCGTCGTCGCGGCGCACCAGCGTGTTGGCGGCAGCGGCCCGGCGCGCCACGGCATCCACCGAGGTGGCGACGTCGAGCGCGGCCTCCTTCAGGGGCATGGTCAGCGACAACCCTCGCCACTCGTCACCCAGGCCCTCGACGAAGCCCGCCAGCCCGTCGGCGTCGACCTCGTGGGCGTCGTACTCCCAGCCGGTCAGGCCGGCCGCGACGTACCCCGCGCGGTGCAGCGCGGGTGAGAGGGAGTGCGTGATGGGTGAGCCGAGGACACCCGCCCTCACTGACCGCAGTCCTGCGGCTTGGCCTTGCAGTAGGCGTTCAGCTCGGCCACGTTGGCGTTGTGCTCGGCGAGCGTCGTGGCGTACTTGGTCTCACCGGTGATCGGGTTGACCGCGACGAAGAAGAACCACGGGCCGTCGGCCGGGTTGGCCGCCGCGTCGATCGAGGCCGCGCCCGGGTTGCTGATCGGCCCCGGCGGCAGGCCCGGGTGGATGCGGGTGTTGTAGGGGTTGCTCGCGTCGTTCAGCTCGGCCTTGGTCGGGAAGAGCGAGCGCCGCTGGGCGCCGTACGACACCGCGGCGTCGGACTGGATCAGGCCGTAGGCCGGGGGGCCGTCGGTCTCGACCCGGTTCAGGAAGACCCGGGCGATCTTCGGCCGGTCGACGTCGAGCTTGGCCTCGGCCTCGACGAGCGAGGCCAGGGTGAGCACCTTCTGGCGGTCCTTCTCGGCGACACCGGCCTCGTCGAGCACCTTGACGGTCTGCGCGACCATCGCCTTGAGCTGTTGCTTGGCCGTGGCCTTCTCCGGGAACTCGTAGCTCGAGGGGAACAACCAGCCCTCGACCTTGCCGTCGGCCTCCTTGGGCAGGCCGATCCCCTCGGCGTCCTTGGCGGCCTTGACGTACTCCTTGACCGGGATGCCGGTGGACTTGGAGAGCACCGCGTAGGTCTCGCTGGCCCACAGACCCTCGCGCACCGTCGTGCGCTTGATGTCGCGGTTGCCGGGGTCGGCGAGGGTGTCGAAGGCGTCCTGCGCCGGCATCCCCTTGAGCAGCACGTAGGTGCCGGGCTGGATGGTGGCGGCCCGCTTGGGGTCGGCCGCGGCGACCTCGAGATAGGCGCTGCGCGACTTCACCACGCCCGCGTCGCGCAGGGTCGAGGCGATGTCCTCACCTGTCTGCCCGGGCTCGACCACGATGCTGACCTCACCCTGGCCCGGGCCGGCGAAGTCCTCGGCCGCGCTCTGGGTGAACAGGCCGGACGCCATCGGCGCCAGCACGCTGTACGCCGCGTAGCCGGCACCACCGACGAGCACGATCGCGAGCAGCAGCACCAGCCAGCGGCGCTTGCTGCGGCGCGGCGGGCGGTGGTGGTGGCGGTCTCGGCGGCGGCGAACCGGCGGCGGGGGCTCCCCGAAGATCGTCTCGGTGAAGTCGTGCTGCTGAGTCACGGCCTCGCGTCCTTCGTCCGGGGCTTGCGCCGTCCTGGTCCGACCTGCTCCCCGGGAGGGGCGCCGGTGCTGCGCTCGGTGTCGAGGGCCGTCTGCAGGATCAGCACCGCGGCGGCCTGGTCGACCACCGCGCGCTGTCGCCTGCCGGCGACACCGCTCTCACGGAGCGTGCGATGCGCATCGACACTGGTGAGGCGCTCGTCGACGAGACGCACCCAGACCGGCGCGATGCGCGCCGCCACCACGGCAGCATACTTGCGCGCCCGGGCTGCGGCGGGTCCTTCGTCACCGGAGAGAGATCGGGGCAGCCCGACCACCACGCCGACCGCCGCGTGCTCCTGCACCAGCGCGACGATCTCCTCGATGTCGGAGTCACCGGCGGCCGGCTCGCCCTCGGCCGTGCGTGCCACGGTCGCCACCGGGGTCGCGAGGATGCCGTCGGGGTCGCTCAGGGCGACCCCGACGCGCACGGATCCCACGTCGACGCCGAGGCGCGCACCGCGCTCGCGGGGGGCCGGCATCAGCCGGCGAGCTCCCCGACGCGCCACTCGACGGCGGCGAGGGCCTCACCGACCTTCGACGCGTCCTGGCCGCCACCCTGGGCGATGTCGTCCTTGCCGCCGCCACCGCCGCCCAGGGCCGTGGCCGCCACCCGCACCAGCTCACCGGCCCGGATGCCGCGTGCCCGCGCGAGCTCGTTGGTCGCCACGACGACGACCGGACGGCCCTTGGCCGCACCCGTGATGGCGACGACGCTCGGGCGCTCGGTGCCGAGCCGGTTGCGCAGGTCGAGCACCATGGTGCGCACGTCGTCGGCACCCGCCTCGCCGGCGTCGTGGCCGAGGTAGGTGATGCCGTTGACGTCGCGGGCCCGCACGGTGAGGTTGCCGGCGGCCGCCTGCACCTGCTCGCGACGGGCCCGGTCGAGCTCGCGCTCGGCGTCCTTGAGGCGGCTGACCATGGCGGAGACCCGCTCGGCGAGCTCATCCGGCCGGGCCCCGACCAGGGAGGTCAGCTCGGCCACGATCGCCCGCTCCTTGGC
>DASSQL010000329.1:0-3559 GCA_035702525.1 Ornithinibacter sp.
GAGCTGAGCACCAGGCCGGTGTGACAGGGGAACTCGGCGCCCTCGACGCTCTCGAGGCGGCCGTACTCGTAGAGGTGGTCCATCTCCTCGACGGTGACGTCGAGCTCGGCCATGCCGGTCCAGCCGGACTCGACCGCGAGCTCGGCGCGGTACTCCTCGGCCTCGAGCCCGCACGCCGAGGCCTTCACCCGCATCGGGAGGTCCTTGCTGACGATCGTGACGCTGCGACCCTCGTTGGCCAGGTTGCGGGCCACGGACAGGATGCGCGTGTCGTTGTCGCCCAACCGGAACCCGGCGGGCAGCGACGTCGGGTCGGTGTGGTTGAGCTCGACCCGCAGGGTGCCGCCGTCGTCGCCGATCGGCACCGGTGCGTCGAGCCGGCCGGCCGAGATGCGCAGGTCGTCGAGCATCCGCAGCGCCGTGCGGGCGAAGTAGCCCAGCTCGGGGTGGTGCCGCTTGGCCTCCAGCTCGGTCACCACCACGACCGGGAGCACGACCTCGTGCTCCTTGAAGCGGGTGATGGCCCGGGGGTCCGCGAGCAGGACCGAGGTGTCGAGCACGTAGGTGCGACGCGGCTCCTTCCCCGGTCGTGCGGGCGGTGCCGGTCGCGTGCTCGAGGCCATGGTCGCTCCTGGGGTGAGGAATGCGGTGGTCTCGACGCTACGACTCGGATCGCGAGCTTTCCCGCAGGCCCGGCTCCGCGTGTCGGCCCTATTTCCGGGCCGTGACGGTGCCGGTGATACGGGTGTGACCGATGTGGCGAATGAGGTGTGCGTCACGCCGTCCGGCCGGTGACGACCCCCGGATGCCGTGGCCGGCTCAGGACCCGAAGCGGCGGTGCCGCTCGCCGAAGGCGCGCAGTGCCCGCAGGAAGTCGACCTTGCGGAAGTCGGGCCAGTAGGCCTCGCAGAAGTAGAACTCGCTGTGCGCGCTCTGCCAGAGCAGGAACCCGCCGAGCCGCTGCTCCCCCGAGGTGCGGATGACCAGGTCGGGGTCGGGCTGGCCCTTGGTGTAGAGGTGCTCGGCGATGTGCTCGACGTCGATCACCTCGGCGAGCTCCTCGATGCTGGTGCCGCGGGTGGCGTGCTCCTGCAGCAGCGAGCGCACGGCATCCGCGATCTCGCGGCGACCGCCGTACCCGACCGCGACGTTGACCAGCATCCCGTCGACGTCACGGGTCTGGTCCTCGGCCGCCTTGAGCCGGGCCGCGGTGCGCGACGGCAGCAGGTCGAGGGCGCCCACGGGGTGGATGCGCCAGCGGTGGGTCGCGGCGAGCGTGTCGACGGCGCGCTCGATGATCTTCAGCAGCGGCCGCAGCTCCTTCTCGGGGCGGTTGAGGTTGTCGGTCGACAGCAGCCACAGGGTGACCACCTCGACGCCGACCTCGTCGCACCACGACAGCAGGTTCGCGATGTTGTCGGCACCGGCCTGGTGCCCCTCGCTCGCGCCGGCGCCACGGGCCTTCGCCCAGCGCCGGTTGCCGTCGAGCATCACCCCGACGTGGCGCGGGACCGACGAGGAGTCGAGCTGCCGGGTGAGGCGGCGGGCGTAGGCGGCATACAGGGGCTCGCTCAGCCACATGCGCCGTGTCCTCCCGCCTGCGTCCTGAGCCGGGCCGCGGTGTCGCGGACGGCTCGACCCACGCTACTCCCGTGACGCACACCTCTTCGTCCCGGCACCGTAAACCTACGGTTGCGTAGGTTACCCTCGGTGAATGACGCAGACCGAGCCGACTCCCGGCGCCGAGCCGAGCCGCCGCGAGGCCCTCGAGCAGCGCGTCGAGACGGCGCTGGAGCACGTCAAGCCCAAGCTGCGCGGCTGGCTGCACGCCGGCATGGCCCCGGTGGCCCTGATCTCGGGAATCATCCTGATCGTGCTCGCCGGCACCACGACGGAGAAGGTCTCGGCGGCGGTGTTCGCCGGCACCGCGGTGCTCCTCTTCGGCACCTCGGCGGTCTACCACCGCGGCACCTGGTCGCCGCGGGTCGGCGGCTTCCTGCGCCGGTTCGACCACTCGAACATCTTCCTGATCATCGCCGGCACCTACACGCCGTTCGCGCTGCTGCTGCCGCCCGAGCAGGCCAAGCGGATGCTGATCATCGTGTGGAGCGGCGCCTTCCTCGGCGTGCTCTTCCGGGTCTTCTGGGCCGGCGCCCCGCGCTGGCTCTACGTGCCGGCCTACGTGATGCTCGGCTGGGTCGCGGTCTTCTACTTCGGCCCCCTGCTGCAGCACGCCGGTGCCGCCGTGATGACCTGGGTGGTCATCGGCGGGGCGCTGTACAGCCTCGGCGCGATCGTCTACGGCACCAAGCGGCCCAACTTCTCACCGCGCTGGTTCGGCTTCCACGAGGTCTTCCACGCGCTGACCATCCTGGCCTTCACGGCCCACTTCGTCGCCGCCTCGATCGCCCTGACCGGGCCCGCGATCGTCTGACCGGCTGACCCGTCGGCCCCGGCGCCGGCCGGGTGCGAGCGGCGTCGCTGACGCGCGTGCCGAGGCTCACCTCGCGGCGGTCGGCCCCGGGTCGTCGGTGTCGGTGACGTCGCCAGGTCCGGCGACCGCACCCGGCGCGGCGTCGGTCGGGCCGGCCACCGGGCGGTCCTCCTCGGCGGCGAGCTCGTCCGGGGACACCTGGGGGTCGTCCTTGCCTCGGTGGGCCGCCTGCTGGCGGTACGACATCCGCCGCATCCGGGCGTTCATGTTCCGCATGAGGAACCACAGCGCGAGCGCCAGGAGGAAGAAGGCGAGGAAGGCCAGGAAGCCCGGCCCGCCGTCGGCGGTCGGGGCCTCGTTCATGCCTCACGCTCCGTGCGGGTGTCGTGGACGACGGTGAGGTCGCCCGAGGTCGCGAGGGCGTCGGCCGCCGCGAGGTCGGTGGGGATGCCGGCGAAGAGGTCGTCCTCGCCCTCCACGATCGGGATGAACGACAGCGCCGCCTCGTAGTCCTCGGTGGGCCACACCTGCGCCTGCACCTCGCGCGAGACGCGGAACCAGGTGCCGTCGGGGTCGACCTGGGTGGCGTGGGCGAGCAGGGCGGCGTCGCGCTTGTCGAACCAGGCGGCGCACTCGACCCGGGTGGTGACGACGCGGTCGGGACGCGACCAGTTCTCGAGCCACTCGGCGTAGGGGCTCTCCTCGCCGAGCGCGGTCAGTGCCTCGTGGAACGCCTCGATCCGGGCCCGGCTGAAGGTCTGGTTGTAGTAGACCTTCAGCGGTTGCCAGGCCGGGCCGGCGTGCGGGAACGCGTCGGGGTCGCCGGCCG
This sequence comes from Ornithinibacter sp., assembly GCA_035702525.1. Classification (GTDB taxonomy): domain Bacteria; phylum Actinomycetota; class Actinomycetes; order Actinomycetales; family Dermatophilaceae; genus Fodinibacter. Next base: position 3,264 of record DASSQL010000329.1, read on the forward strand.
CGACGACCGCCGCCATCGACACGTCGTGGCACATGATGTGGTCGGGGTGGGGGTAGCCGCCGTTCTCGTCGTACGTCGTGACGACGTGCGGGCGGAAGCGGCGGATCTCGCGGACCAGCGCCTCCGTGGTGACGGCGAGGTCCTCGAGGGCGAAGCACCCCTCCGGCAGCGGGGGAAGCGGGTCGCCCTCGGGCAGACCGGAGTCGACGAAGCCGAGCCAGGTGTGCTGCACGCCGAGGATCTCGCGGGCGGCGGCCATCTCGTCGCGGCGCACCTGGGCGAGGTCGCGCAGGATG
>DASSQL010000330.1:0-2330 GCA_035702525.1 Ornithinibacter sp.
GGCCGGCATCACCGGTGGACTCTCCGGCCCGGCCGTGCGGCCGGTGGCGGTGCGGGCGCTGTGGCAGGTCACCGCCGCGATGCGCGAGGGGCGGCTGCCGACGGCGCCGCTGATCGGCGTCGGGGGAGTGCGCACCGGCCGCGACGCGCTCGAGCTGGTCGCCGCGGGGGCCTCGGCCGTGCAGGTCGGCACCGCCACGTTCAACGACCCCAGCGCCCCCCGCCGCGTCGTCGACGAGCTCGAGGCCGAGGTCGCCCGGCACGGTTTCCACCGCTTCGCCGACGTCGTCGGCATCGCCCACGAGAGGACGACCGCATGACCGGCAGCCCCGCCACCCCCTACGGCGACCGCCTGCGCGCCGCGATGGACCAGCTCGGGCCGTTCTGCCCGGGCATCGACCCGCACGCCGCGCTGCTCGCGCAGTGGGGCCTGCCCGACACCGTGGCCGGGCTCGAGACCTTCGCGCTGACCTGCGTCGAGGCGTTCGGGGGAGTGGTGGCCGCGGTCAAGCCGCAGTCGGCCTTCTTCGAGCGGTTCGGCTCGGCCGGGGTCGCCGTGCTCGAGCGCACCCTGGCCGGGCTGCGCGAGGCCGGCACGCTGTCGCTGCTCGACGTCAAGCGCGGCGACATCGGTACGACCATGGCCGGCTACGCCCAGGCGTACCTCTCCGACGGCTCCCCGCTGCGGGCCGACGCCATCACGGTCAGCCCCTACCTCGGCTACGAGTCGCTGCGCCCGGCGCTCGACCTGGCGGCGGCGACCGGCCGCGGGGTCTTCGTGCTCACCCTCACCTCCAACCCCGAGGGCCCGTCCGTCCAGCACGCCGTGCTCGACGGGGCCACCGTCGCGGCGTCGGTGGTGGCGGGCGTCGCCCGCGACAACGCGACGGCGGCGGCATCCGGCCGGCTCGGCAGTGTCGGCATGGTCGTCGGCGCCACCGTCGGCAGCGCGGTCACCGACCTCGGCCTCGACCTGGCCGGCGCCGGCGGTCCGCTGCTCGCACCCGGGCTCGGCGCCCAGGGCGGCACGCCCGCGGCCCTGCGCGAGACGTTCGGCGCGGCCCTGCCCCAGGTGCTCGGCACGAGCAGCCGCGAGGTGCTCGTGGCAGGCCCCGACGTCGATGCGCTGCGCGAGGCCGCGCGACGCGCCGCCGACGACCTGGCCGCCGCCCTGGCGGGCTGAGCCAACCCTCCCGACCTGCGCAGATCTAGCCACTTTGGTGGGTCGTCGCGGTGAGGGCATCGCGATAGAGTCGACGCCGTACAGCCAGGTGTTGAGAAGCCAGCACCTGCATGTCGACGAAGGACTCCTCCTGTGGCTCTTCCGCCGCTCACCCCAGAACAACGGGCCGCCGCCCTGGAAAAGGCCGCTGCCTCTCGACGCGAGCGCGCCGAGGTCAAGCACCGCCTGAAGCACTCGGGCATCACCCTCGCCGAGGTCGTCTCCGAGGGCAAGACCAACGACGTCATCGGCAAGATGCGCGTCTCCGCCCTCCTGGAGTCGATGCCGGGCGTCGGCCGGGTGCGGGCCCGCCAGATCATGGAGGAGGTCGGCATCTCCGAGAGCCGCCGCGTGCGCGGACTCGGCCAGAACCAGGTGGCGTCGCTCCTCGACCGTTTCGGGCGGTCGTGACGGGAGCCTCCCGCCTCACCGTCCTCGCTGGACCGACCGCCGTCGGCAAGGGGACCGTCGCGGCCTACGTCCGGCAGCACCACCCCGAGGTCTGGCTGTCCGTCTCGGCGACCACCCGGCGTCCGCGCCCGGGTGAGGCCGACGGCATCCACTACCACTTCGTCTCCGACACCGAGTTCGACGCGATGGCCGCGTCGGGCGAGCTGCTCGAGTGGGCCGTCGTGCACGGCCGGGCCAAGTACGGCACCCCGCGGCGCCCCGTCGAGGAGGCCCTCGCGGCGGGCCGGCCGGCGCTGCTCGAGATCGACCTGCAGGGCGCGCGCCAGGTGCGGCAGACCATGCCGGAGGCCCTGTTCGTCTTCCTCGCCCCGCCCTCGTGGGACGAGCTCGTGCGCCGGCTGGTCGGGCGCGGCACCGAGGACGAGGAGGAGCGCGAGGCCAGGCTGGCCACCGCGCGGCACGAGCTGGCCGCCGCGGAGGAGTTCGACGTGACCGTGCTCAACGACGACGTTCGTCGCGCGGCCGAGGAACTCGTATCATTGATGAGAACCCCCGTACCCGAAGCGAAGCGAGACTGACGCGTGTCCGGAACCAAGGCCGATCCCATCGGCATCACCAACCCGCCGATCGACGAGCTGCTGGAGCGTGCGGACTCCAAGTACGCGCTCGTCCTCTACTCGGCGAAGCGGGCCCGGCAG
>DASSQL010000331.1:0-27521 GCA_035702525.1 Ornithinibacter sp.
CGCTCGCGCCCTCGCGTCCCGGCCCGGCCTGCTGCTCGCCGACGAGCCCACCGGCCAGCTCGACTCCGAGACCGGCCGCGAGATCATGATGCTGATCGCGCGGCTGGCCAAGGAGGAGACGATGACGACGGTGGTGACCACACACGACCCGGTGCTGCTGTCGATCGCCGACCGGGTCGTCGAGATCGCAGACGGCCACCTCGTCGGAGCGGCCTGAACCGGGTGGTCACTCGGGGATGCGGAGCATGCCCTCCTGGGCGACCGTCGCGACGAGTACGCCGTCCCGGGTGAACATCCGCCCGATGCCGAGCCCGCGACCGCCCTGTGCCGAGGGGGAGTGCTGCGCGTAGAGCAGCCACTCGTCGGCCCGGGCCGGGCGGTGGAACCACATCGCGTGGTCGAGGCTGGCGGCGCGCAGACCCGGTGTGCGCCAGCCCTTTCCGTGACGGCGCAGGATCGACTCGAGCAACGAGTAGTCGGAGGCGTACGCCATGACGGCCTCGTGCACCAGCGGGTCGTCGGGCAGGTCGCCGATCGCCCGCATCCACACCCGCTGGTCGGCGACCTCCTCGGTCGCCGGGGCGACGAACAGGTTGCCCTCGACGTGGCGCAGCTCGATGGCCCGCTCCCGGGCGATGTGTCGCGCGCCCGGGTGGTCGACGTCGGCGAAGACCTCGGCGAGCGACGGCACGCTCATCGGGTCGGGGGCCTGCGGCATCGGGTCCTGGTGGTCCATGCCGTGGTCTGGGGTCTGGAACGACGCACTCATCGACAGGATCGGCTTGCCGTGCTGGATGGCGTGCACCCGGCGGGTCGAGAACGAGCGGCCGTCGCGCATCCGCTCGACGCTGAAGGTGATCGGCTGGGTGTCGTCGCCCGGTCGCATGAAGTACGCGTGGATGGAGTGCAGCCGGCGGTCGGCGCCGCCCTCGATCGCCCGCACGGTGCGACCGCTGGCGATGACTCCCTGGGCGAGCACCTGCCCGCCGAAGACCCGTCCGTGCGGCTGCTTCTGGCTCTGGCCGCGGAACAGGGTGACGTCCTCGGCGAAGGTCTCCGGCAGCGGGACCGGCTCCTCGCCGTCCGGGCCGGCAGCGGTCGACATCGGCTGCACGCTCATCTGCGCCGACCCCAGCTCCTCCAGGTCGAGCGTCGCGAGGAGGTCGAGCAGGGGCGCCGGCTGGTCGGTGGTCACCGGGGCAACGATAGTCAGCGGACGGTGTCACCACGGCCACGGACGTCGCCACCGCGAGCGGGACGTGGGTGAAGACCGTCGGTCATCCGAGGGTCCACCCACGTTCGCGAAGGGACGTCAGGTCAGGCGACGAGGGGGCGCCCGGCACTGTTCCGTCGGCCGGGCCGACTCGTCGCCGAGCCGGTCGTGCGCACGGTGTCGACCGCGCGGGCGAGCCGGTCGACGGCATCCGTCATCACCTCGGGCGCGAGCACGTAGGGCAGGCGCACCCAGCGCTCCAGGCCACCGACCACCGCGAAGCGCGGACCCGCGGCGACGAGCAGCCCCTCGTCCTCGGCCGCCACCGCGACCCCGCTCGCGTCGACGCCCTCGGGCAGCTCGCACCACAGGAAGAGCCCGCCGCGCGGCACCCGGAAGCGCAGCTCGGGCAGCCGGGCGCCCAGGGCCGCGACGAGCGCGTCGCGCGAGGCGCACAGGTCGTCGCGACGTTCGGGCGTCAGCCCCGGCGCGATCCGCATCAGCTCGAGCAGCACCAGCTGTTCGAGCACCGGCGCCCCGAGGTCGCTGGTCACCCGGGACTCGACGAGCCCGGCCAGCGCGGTGCGGGGGGCCCGCACCCAGCCGGTGCGCAGGCCGCCCCAGTGCGACTTCGACGAGCTGCCGACGGTGATGGCGCGCGGGTCGTGCGCGGCGAAGGGCAGCGGCATCGTCCCGCCGTCGAGGTCGACCTCGGCGATCGTCTCGTCGATGACCGGCACGGTGCGGGCCTGACGCAGCGCGCGGGCCAGCACCGCCCGGGCGTCGTCGCCCATCAGGGCACCGGTCGGGTTGTGGAAGTCGGGGATCAGCAGGGCGGCCGTCGCGGCTGCCGCGCGCACCGTGCGGGCCGACTCCTCGACGTCCCAGCCGTCGGGGTCGAGGGCGAGCGGCACCAGCCGGGCCCCGCCCCGCCGGGCGGCGTCGATGGTGTTCGGGTAGCCCGGGTTCTCGACGACGACCCGGTCGCCGTGGCCGACGAGCGCGCGCAGCACGATGCCGATGCCGGCGACTGCTCCGGACGTGACGAGCACCTGGTCGGCCGACGTGGGCAGGCCGCGCTCGGTGTACCGGTCGGCGATCACGTCGCGCAGCTCGGGCACACCGAGGGTGAGGTAGCCGGCGCCGGTGAGGTAGCGGGGCAGCTGGCCGACCGCGCGCTCGTAGGCCTCGACCACGCCGGCGGGTGCCCGGGTGGCCGCGCAGGTGAGGTCGATGACCCCCTCACCGGCGTCCGCCGGGAACAGCGAGCCGACGCTGCGCTGCCGGCTGCCGGACGGCAGCGTCGCGACCGACCCCGAGCCGCGCCGGGAGGTGAGGTAGCCGGTGTCGCGGAGGACGGCGTACGCGCGGGTGACCGTGGTGCGGCTGACGTCGAGGGCCGCGGTGAGCTCGCGCTCGCTCGGCAGGCGGGTGCCGGCGGGGATCCGGCCGTCGGCGACGGCGAGGCGCAGGGCGTCGGCGAGCGCACGGTAGGCGGGCCGGCCGGCCACGAGGGTGCCGACGAGCCGCGCGGTGCGGGCGGCGGAGACGGTGGGGTCGGACATGAGGCCACTCTGTCAGGATTGGCCATCGAAGTGAAGGCCACTTTGGTGCAGGATGGTCCGCATGACCCCGATCCAGGCCCTCCGCCGCGGCGCCTCCCGCCGTGTCGAGCTGGTCCCGATGAACCCTCTCGAGCAGCTGCGCGCCGGCCACCTCGTGCACCGAGTGACCCAGCTGATGGTGGGGCTGGTCCTCTTCGGCATCTCGATGGCGCTGCTGCTGCGCGCCGACCTCGGGCTCGAGCCGTGGGGCGTGCTGCAGTACGGCCTGATCCAGCACATCCCGATGTCGTACGGCGCGATGAGCATCCTCGTGTCGTTCGTCGTGTTGCTGCTCTGGATCCCGTTGCGCCAGTGGCCCGGGCTCGGCACCGTGCTCAACGCCGTGGTCATCGGGGTGGCGATCGACGCGACGCTCGCGGTCGTGCCGGCCGTCGAGGGGCTCGGCTGGCGGATCGCCGTGATGCTGCTGGCCATCGTCGGCAACGGGGTGGCGGGCGCGATGTACATCGGCAGCCAGCTCGGCCCCGGGCCGCGCGACGGGCTGATGACCGGCCTCGCCCGCCGCACCGGCCGCTCGATCCGCCTGGTGCGCACCTCGCTCGAGGTCACCGTGGTGGTGCTCGGGTTCGCCCTCGGCGGCATCGTCGGGGTGGGCACCGTGCTCTACGCCCTGCTCATCGGCCCGATCGTTCAGTTCTTCCTGCCGGTGCTCACCGTGCGGGTCGAGCGCCCGGCAGCCCGGGGCGCGCGGCCGGAGCCGGTGGTCACAGAGCCTGCTGCAGGGTGACGAACGAGTAGCCCTTCGCGCGCAGACCGGCGATGACCGCCGGGAGGGCCGCGGCGTCGAGGGTGGTGCCGTCGTCGGGGTTGGCTCCGACGTGCATCAGCACGACCATCCCCGGGCGGGCAGCGGCCAGCACGCGGTCACGCACCTTGGCCACCGTCATCCCGCCGCTGGTGCCCTTCCAGCCCAGGCTGTCGACGGTCCAGCGCACCGCCACGTAGCACTCGTCGTTGACCAGGCCGATGGTGCGGGCGTCCCGGGCGCCGTACGGGAACCGGAACCACGGGCCCGGGGGCCGGCCGGTGCCGGCCCGGATCGCCGCGGCGCCGTGGCGGACCTGGTCGACGACGGCCGTCGACGACAGCGTGGTCAGGTCCGGGTGGGTGTCGGTGTGGTTGCCGACCGGGTGAGCGGCAGCGATGCGCGCCGTGGACGTGGGGTGGTCGCGGGTGAAGTCACCGGTGAGGAAGAACGTCGCGGCGGTCTTCGTGGTGGCCAGGGTCGACAGGATCGAGGTGACACCGGTGCTGCTGGCGCCGCCGTCGAAGGTCAGCACGGCGACCTTCGCCGTCGTGGGCACCACCTCGAGGTCCTTGCCCCGGTACTTCGCGGTGACGGTGCAGGCGTTGGGGGCGGGGTGCACCACCGACCGCGACGAGGTGTGGCTCGGGGTGGGCAGGACGGGCAGCGTCCTGCGTGTCGTCGGGGTCGGTGTGGGTGTCGCCGGTGGGGCCGGCGGGGCCGGCGGGGTCGACGCGGTGGATGCCGGGCCGTCGCCGGTGGCGTGGGTGGCCGGGCTGCGCGAGGGCGACGGAACCGGGGACGGCGAGGTGGGCGTGCCGGTGGCGCTGCCCGCGCTCGCGGTCACCGAGACCGAGGGCGCGGAGGGGCCGGTGGCCCCGGTGCGGGCCGGGGTGGACCCACAAGCGGCCAGCCCCACGACGAGGGCGACGGCCACGGACCAGGTGACGGCTCGACCGGACATCGCTGCCTCCACCACCATTCTCGCGCGCCCGCAGGCGTGCGGCGCCGGGGTGTGGCCGACGGATCACGGGCGTGGGCGGCTCAGCCGTCGACGGCCAGCGCGAACGGCAGCACCCCGTCGGCGCCCGCCAGGCGCAGCGCCCGCCCGGCCACGGTCAGGGTCCATCGCGACGAGACCAGGTCGTCGACGAGCAGCACCGGGCCGTCGACGCCGGCCAGGGCCGCGGCCAGCTCGGGCCCGACGACGAGCCGTTCCCACACCCCCGCGAGACGGAAGGCACTGTTGCCGCCGGCCTCGCCGGTGGGTCCGCCGTGGGCGAGGTCGAGCGAGCCGAGCAGCGGCAGCCGGCCCATCTCGGACAGCCCCGCCGCCAGCGAGCCGACCAGTGTCGGCCGCGAGCGTGACGGCACCGCCACGATGCCGACCGGCCGCCGGGCCCAGCCCCACTCGGCGAGCACCGGGACGCAGGCCCGCAGCAGGTCGGGGTGCGCGGGGGCGTCGTCGCGCAGCACCTCGCGCAGCCGCTGCCCCCAGCCGAGGTCGGACAACCGGGCCAGGGCCCGACCCGGCAGCACCGCCTCGTCGGGTGGGATCTTGCCCTTGACCGGCACCCCCAGCCGGTCCATGCCGGTGGGCCACTGCACCCGGGGATCGAGGTCGACCCCGGCCCGGGCCAGTCGCTCGCGCGCGGCGCCGACCACCCGGTCGGCCACCTCGGTGGAGTACCAGGGGCCGGCGCAGCCGTCACAGCGCCCACACGGCACCGCGGTGTCGTCGTCGAGGCACTCCTGGAGGAAGGCCATCCGGCAGGCGTCGGTGCCCTCGTAGTCGACCATCAGCTGCTGCTCGGCCTGGCGGGCCGCCGCCACCCGGGCGTAGCGCTCGGCGTCGTAGGCCCACGGCACCCCGGTCGAGACCCAGCCGCCGGAGACCCGTTGCACCGCCCCGTCGACGTCGAGCACCTTGAGCAGCAGCTCGAGTCGGGTGCGCCGCACGTCGACGGCCGTCTCGAGGGCCGCGGTGGACAGGGCCCGACCCGACTCGGCCAGGGTGCGCAGCACGGCCTCGGCCTGCTCCTCGCGCGGCATCGACACCGATGCGAAGTAGGCCCAGATGTCCTTGTCCTCGGGCCCAGGCAGCAACAGCACCTCGGCCCGCTCGGTGGCGCGGCCGGCACGCCCCACCTGCTGGTAGTACGCCACCGGCGAGCTCGGCGCACCGAGGTGCACGACGAAGCCGAGGTCGGGCTTGTCGAAGCCCATGCCGAGCGCCGAGGTGGCCACGAGCGCCTTGACCTCGTTGCGCCGCAACGCCCCCTCGAGGCGTTCGCGGTCGGCGGGGTCGGTGCGGCCGGTGTACGACGCGACCGCCAGCCCGGCCTCCGACAGGGCCGCCGCGACGTCCTCGGCGGCGGACACGGTCAGCGTGTAGACGATGCCGCTGCCGGGCAGCTCGTCGAGGTGCTCGACCAGCCAGCCGAGCCGCTGTTCGGGTGACATCGAGCGCAGTACCCCGAGGCGCAGCGAGTCGCGGGCCAGGCCGCCGCGCACGGTGAGCACCGAGCGACCGCCCACCTCGAGCTGCTCGACGACGTCGGTGACGACCCGGGCGTTGGCGGTGGCCGTGGTCGCCAGCACCGGGGTGTCGGCCGGCAGCCCGGCGAGCAGGTCGCGGATGCGGCGGTAGTCGGGCCGGAAGTCGTGGCCCCAGTCGCTGACGCAGTGCGCCTCGTCGACGACGAGCAGGCCGCAGCGGCGGGCGAGGTCGGGCAGCTGCTCGTCGCGAAAGCGCGGGTTGTTGAGCCGCTCGGGGCTGACGAGCAGCACGTCGACGGCGTCGGTGGCGAGCGCCTCGCGCACGACGTCCCAGTCCTGGGCGTTGGCGGAGTTCATCGTCACGGCCCGGATGCCGGCCCGCTCGGCCGCCGCGATCTGGTCGCGCATCAGCGCGAGCAGCGGGCTGATGATGACCGTGGGCCCGGCGCCCTCGGCCCGGCGCAGCGCGGTCGCGACGAAGTAGACGGCCGACTTGCCCCAACCGGTGCGCTGCACGACGAGCACCCGCGACCGGTCGGCCACCAGGGCGGACACCGCCTCGAGCTGGCCGTCACGGAAGTCTGCGTCGTCGCGCCCGACCAGCCGCCGCAGCGACTCCCGCGCGCGGGTGGTGAGCTCGGGCGAGGGTGAGGAGGGCGCAGGTGAGGTGGGCGCGGGGGGTGCGGTCACGGCATCCGTCGGGTTCGTCATGGTCACCCCACCGTATGCCGGGCTGCCGACACCACCGTGCGCGTCGTCCGCAGGGCTTGTGTCGGGGGAGGAGGATCGGGTGATGGACACGTCAGCACTCCCCGAGCTCAGCGCCGCCCTGCTCGACGAGGCCGTGGCGAGCACCGCGCACCGGGCCGCGCGCACGCTCTACGGGGGTACCGGGCACGCGTTGCGGCAGACCGCCATCGCCCTGCTCTCCGGGTCGTCGCTGTCGGACCACGAGAACCCCGGCGAGGCCACGCTGCAGGTGCTGGTCGGACGGGTCCGTCTGTCGTGGGCAGGCGACACCGTCGACCTCGACGCCGGCGAGCACGTCGTCGTGCCCCAGGAGCGACACGGCCTGCTCGCCCTGACCGACACGGTCGTCCTCCTGACCGCCGCCAAGACCTGAGGCCGGGTGCGGGTCAGGTGTGGGTCAGCGTCGAGGCCGGGACACGGGCTGGAACAGCTCGACCAGGTTCCCGGCCGGGTCCGCCACCAGCACCTGCCGGCCGCCGGGCCCGCTGACGACCTCGCTCCGGAAGGGCAGCCCGGCCCCTCGCAGGCGGGTGACCTCGGCATCCAGGTCGTCGACGACGAGGTGGATGCGGTTGCGCCCGGCCGTCGAGGCGTCCTCCGGGGTGGCGCGGGCACCGGAGCTGGCCGGCCCGGAGATGAGCAGGCGCAGCGGGCCGCGGACCACGTCGGCGAACGCCGGCGCCGCACTGGACCTCAGGGTGAACCCCAGGTGCCCGGTGTAGAAGTCGATGCCGGCCTGCACGTCGTCGACGATGTACCGGACGCTGGCGTACTGCTCGTTCTCGCTCACGGCGAACCCCCTCGGTCCTCGAGTGCTCGCCCACAGGATCCGCCCGGGTCGCGCCCGAGGTCAACGACCGAGCCGGCAGCACGCGGTCCAGGGCTGCCGGGGGCGCGGCATCCTGCGCTCCTGGCAGCCCGCAGGGCGGATGAGCGCCACCTCGCCGCCCGCGGCTGCCTCGCGGAGGGCATGGACCTCTCGCGTGCTGGCCGGGCTCAGGAGTAGTCGGCCCAGACGCGCCGCTCGGTGCCGTCGACCGTGACCGACCCGCCGTACGGCAGCACCCACTGCGGCCGGGTGTGGCCGAACGGCACGCCGACGCACACCACGGCATCCGGGTTGTAGCGCGACACGACGTCGATCGCGGTGTCGCGCTGCGCCGCCCGGTGCGCCGCACGCTCCGCTGCCGACCCGCGGTGCTCGAAGTTCGACGCGGCCGGGCGTGCGACGAGCACGGCGTCGGCGGCGGCGATCAGCCCGCGCTCGCCCAGGCTGCGCACGATCCAGCCGAACTCACGCGCCGGGATGACGTCCTCGCTGGTCTCGAGCAGGAGCACCCCGCCGTCGAGCACGTGCGGGTCGGCCGGGAAGCGGCCGGCCGACAGCACCTCCGGCAGCACGTCGACGCAGCCGCCCCACGTGCGACCGGTCACGGCGCGCGACGGGCCGGCCCAGGCCCACGGCTCGGTGGGCTCACGCTCGCCGAGCTCGGTCAGCGAGCGCGGGTCCTGCCAGTCGATGCCGAAGTCCTCCGACTCGCCGGGCTCCACGACCTCGAGGCGCTCGCCGGTCAGCAGGGCCGCCCGCAGCGAGGCCAGGTGGCAGTCGTCGACAGCGGGCCCGGCACCGAGCTGCACCTGCGTGGAACCGCCGTAGTAGGCGGCCACGCCCTGGGTCCACAGCCAGGACAGGATGTTGGTGTTGTCGCTGTACCCGAGGAACGGCTTGGGGTCGGCACGCACCAGGTCGCCGTCGAGGTGGGGGACGACCGTGATCTGGTCGTCGCCGCCGATCGTCGCCAGCACCGCCCGGATGGCTGGGTCGGCGAAGGCCGCGTTGAGGTCGTCGGCGCGGGCGCGGGGGTCGGCCCCGACGAGGCGGGTGGTCGGGTACTCGACCGGGACGAGACCGGTCAGGGCCTCCAGCCGGTGCATCGCCTGCTCGTGCACCGCCGGAGCCACTCCCGGGGCGGCGAAGGACGGGGACAGCACCGCGACGCGGTCGCCCGAGCGGGCCTTGGCCGGGCTGACGAGATCGGCGACCATCACCCCAGCAGAGCACCCCGGGCCGTCGGCGGCAACCGGCATACTGCTCGGGCAGGAGAACAGGAAGGGGTGTGCGACGTGTCGAACCAGGACGTGGACGACTACCTCGCGGCCGTGCCCGAGCCGCAGAAGGCGACCCTCGAGAGCCTGCGGGCCACGCTCGCCGCGCTCCTCCCGCACGCCGAGCAGGGCATCGCGTACGGCGTCCCGTGCTTCAAGGTCGGCGGCAAGGGCGTGGCCGGGTTCGGGTTCTACAAGAACCACTGCACGTACTTCCCGATGAGCGGCTCGATCACCGCTGAGCTGGCCGACGACCTGGAGCAGTACGTCACGGCGAAGGGCTCGATCCAGTTCCCCACCGACGAGCCGTTGCCCGACGCGCTCGTCTCCCGGCTCGTCGAGGCACGACAGCGGGAGATCGCGCGGACGGCCGGGTAGCCGGGGTCGATGGGCGAAATGGGTTGCCCGCGAGCCCGGGACAGGACACGGTGACCACGTGACCGACACCGCAACGCTCCTGGCCGCCTACGACGAGCAGCTGCGCACCGACGCCGAGACGCCCAGTGCCCTCTCGGTCACCCGGTACGGCCCGCTCCGGCTGGTGACCTTCGCCCGGGGCCGCGGCTTCGTCACCTACCGCGACCTCGACGGCGCGGACGAGGCCGGCATCCGCGACCTCGTCGCCGCCGCGCTCGCGCACTTCACCGCGGACCCCGAGGTGACCCGGGTGGAGTGGAAGACGCGCGGCCACGACCACGCGCCGGGGCTGCACGAGGCCCTGCTCGCTGCCGGCTTCGAGCCGGAGGAGCCGGAGTCGATCATGCTGGGCGAGGCACGGCTGCTGGCGGTCGACGTCGACCTGCCCGAGGGGGTCACCCTGCGCACCGTCACGGCCGAGGCCGACGTGCGCGCGATGAGCGCGATGGCCGACGAGGCGTTCGGCGACCCGGTCTCGGACGAGCGCGCCGAGAGCCTGCTGCGCCGGCTGACCCTGCACGACGGCATGGAGCTCTGGGTCGCCGAGGCCGACGGCGCCATGGTGAGCGCCGGGCGGCTGGAACCGGTGCCGCACACCGAGGTCGCCGGCATCTGGGGCGGCTCCACGCTGCCCGCGTGGCGCGGCCGAGGTATCTACCGGGCGCTCACCGCGGCGCGTGCGCGGTCGGCCCTGCGGCTCGGCAAGACGATCATCCACAGCGACTCCACCGAGTTCTCCCGCCCGATCCTCGAGCGCTCCGGTTTCGTCAAGGTCTCCACGACCACGCCGTACGAATGGCGGCGCTGAACGGGCTACGGTGGCCCGATGGACGGGGAGGACACCACCATGCCGAGCGAGACCAGGACCCTCGAGACGCCGGACGTCGACCTCGTCTACGAGGTGCGCCGGGCCGCGACCGCGGATGCCGGCCACCCCACCCTGCTCATGGCGGGCCACCCGATGGACGCCCGCGGGTTCGACTCGCTCGCCGCACACTTCACCGACCGCACCGTCGTCACCTACGACCCGCGCGGCATCGGGCGCAGCGTGCGCAAGGACGGCAGTGAGCAGCGCACCCCCGAGCTGCACGCGCTCGACCTGCACGCGCTCGTCACCGCCCTCGGGTCCGGGCCGGTCGACCTGTTCGCGAGCAGCGGCGGTGCCGTCAACGCGCTGGCCCTGGTGGCGACCTGTCCCGACGACGTCGTCACCCTGGTCGCCCACGAGCCGCCGCTGCTGGCCTACCTCCCGGACGCCGACCACGCCTTCGCCGCCGAGCACGCCGTGCAGACGGCCTACCGCGAGCACGGGTTCGGGGCAGGGATGGCCGCCTTCATCGCCCTGACCTCGTGGACGGGTGAGTTCACCGACGCCTACCTCGCCCGGCCGGCGCCCGACCCGGCGCAGTTCGGGCTGCCCACGCACGACGACGGCCGGCGCGACGACCCGCTGCTGTCCGGCACCGCGAACGCGATCACGAGCTACCGCCCCGACCTCGAGGCACTCAAGGCGTCGACCACCCGCGTGGTGATCGGGGTCGGGGTCGAGTCGCGCGAGGTGCTGACCGGCCGGGTCGCTCCCGTCCTCGCCCGGGCCCTGCGCCGGCCGCTCACCGAGTTCCCCAGCCACCACGGTGGCTTCCTCGGTGGCGAGCACGGACATGCGGGCCAGCCCGAGGCGTTCGCCGCCCGCCTGCGCGAGGTGCTCGACGACGGCGCCGAGTGACCCCCGCGGGTCGACATCGACCAATAGGTCGATCTTGCCCCGGGTCAGCATTGACCTATCGGTCGATCTTGCCCGGGTCGGTCAGGCCCAGCCGTGCTCGTCGACCCCGCCCGGCACGTCGGCCTGCGGGTCGTACGGCGTGCGGGTGAAGCGGAACGACGCGAGGTCGAGGTGCGACACCGATCCGTCGGCCCGGCGCACGACGCGCAGCGGCTCGCCGGCGTAGTAGCTGTCCAGCCCGAGCCACGCGTCGGCCCCCGTCGGCCGGAACCGGGCCCCCCGGCCGGTGCCCGGCTCGCCGAGCACCAGGTGCTCACCGGCGACGGTGGCGGTCACGGTCGACGGCCCCCAGTGCCAGGTGCCGACCAGCTCGAGCAGCGCCGGGTCGCCGCTCGCCGACCACGGCTGCACCGGGGCCGGCTCGTGGCGGGCCAGCGTGTCGAGCAGGTCGTCGATGATCGAGCGGGTGCTGGTGGATGCCGTGGTGTTCGTGAACAGCACGACGCCGTCGCCCCCCGCACCGACGGCCCGGTCACCCTCTGCCACACCGGCATCCAGTCGAACCCGCAGGCCGGCGAGGAAGCCGGGCATCGAGCCGCCATGGCCGGCGAAGCGGGCCCCGCCGACGTTCCACACCTGGAAGCCCAGCCCGTGGGCCGCGACCCACGGCTGGCCGGGGTCGTCGACGACGTGGTGCGGCTCGACCATCTCGGCCAGGGTGTCGGCGGAGAGCACGCCGCCGGTCGCGCCGCCGAGGAAGGCCGCCCAGCGGGCGAGGTCGGGAACGGTGGTCCACAGCTGCCCGGCCGGGGCCATCGCGCCGCCGTCGTGCTCGGGCTCGGGCAGCAGCACGTCGGCGAACGGGTGCACGGCCAGCCCGAGGGCGGCCGACCCGGACGGCCGGGTCGTCGTGCGGGTCATGCCCAGCGGCTCGAGCAGCTCGTCGCGCACGACGTCGAACCAGCTGCCGCCGTGGTGCACCTCGAGCAGCCGTCCCAGCGCCGCGTACCCGACGTTGGAGTAGTGGAAGCGCCGCCCGGCGCGGAAGCGCTGCCCGATCGCGGAGGCGACGAGCGCGTCCCAGTCGCCACCCGGCGTGCGCTCCCACCACGGGCCGTGCGTCTCGGCCTGGGTACCCGCGGCGTGGGTGAGCAGCTGCTCGATGGTGACGTCGTCGAGGGCCGACCCGGGCACGTGGGCGCCGAACCGGTCGGTCAGCTCGAGCCGGCCGGCGTCGCGCAGCCGCAGGACGCACACCGCGACGAACGTCTTGGTGATCGAGCCCATCCGGTACTGCGTGTCGTCGTCGGCCGGGCGGCCCTGCGCGCGCCCGTCGACCGTGCCCGCCGCGCCGCTCCAGACCAGCTCGCCACCGCGCACCAGCCCCGCGGCGACGGACGGCAACCGACCGTCGCGCTGGGCGCTGGCGAGGAGGTGGTCGAGCCGGGCGGTGGTGGCGGGCTGCACTGGCATCCGTCCACCCTAGGACGCCGTGCGCACCGGTTGCCGCGGATCGACCATGGGGCTGGGAGGATGGGGCGCATGCCCGGTGCCGACGATCCCCAGACCTACCGCGTCGAGGTGCCGCTGCGGTGGTCCGACATGGACGCCTACGGCCACGTCAACAACGTGCAGTACCTCCGCCTGCTCGAGGACGCCCGCGTCATCGGCTTCCGCGAGTGGTTCCCCGACCGGCCGACGATGCTCGACGAGGGCATCGTGGTCACCCGGCACGCCATCGAGTACCGCGCCCCGCTGACCTACCGGGCCGCGCCCGTCGAGGTCGACATGTGGGTGACCCGCGTGCACGGTGCCGGCTTCGACCTCGGCTACACGGTGCGCGACCCCGAGGCCGTGGGCACCCAGGTGTACGCGACCGCCGAGACCGGGCTGGCCCTGTACGACTTCGCGAGCGCTCGCCCGCGCCGGCTCTCGCCCGAGGCCAGGGCCCAGCTCGCGGTGCACGTGGGCGACCCGGTGCGGTTCCGCTGGGCGGGCCGGTGACCGCGGCCCTGCGGTTCACCGACCCCCAGTCCCTCGCCGACCTCGGGCGCTTCGCGTCGCGGGCCCGCGCCGTCGACGACGAGGGCGCGATGCGCCTGCAGGCGTCGGGTCGGGTCCTCGCCGCGTGGGTCGGCGTGCTGTCGGGCACCGGCATCCTGGCCGAGGGCACCGTGCTCGGGCTGCGCACGTTCGCCCTGGCCGACCCGGCCGAGCTCGACGTCATCGTCCCCCTCGGGGCGGTCACCGACCGCACCGCGCGCGGCGCCGGCACCGACCTGCCCCTGCCCCCGACCCGGGCCGTGGCCGCGTGGTCGGCCGTGACGCCGCCGCGTGGCCCGTGGGAGCCCGCCGGCGAGCTGCCGGGCGACCTCCTCGCGGCCGTCGCCCGGGCGGGCCTGGCCGAGGTCTCGGATGCCGTGCGCGAGCGGGGTGCCGCGGCCGGCCTGGTGCGTGACCGGGTCTGGGCGCGCGACGTGCGCGAGGCCGCCGGGCCGCACCCGGACCTGCTCGACCCCGAGGGCGGCGTGCCCGACGGCGCGAGCGTGCGCAGCGGCGGCGCCTTCGCGGCGTACGCGCTGGGCTTCCTCGCGCCGGGCCTGCCGGTGCAGGTGCTGCGCTCGAACCGGTGGACGCGGCTGACCGCGCCCGGCGGTCACGTGCTGATCCGCTGAGCCCGGGCCGGACGCCCCGAACGCCCAAAGGTTTCCGAAAGGCACCCCGCAGGTCCGGCCCTACCGTGGCAGTGAGGAGATGGCCGCGCACTGCGCAGCCATGCCCCCTCGTCACACCCGGTCGCGGAGGGCCGGTCTGGAACGGCATTGGACGGCTCATGACGACACGGCGAGAGGTCCTGGGGCTGGGTGCGCTGGGGGCAGCGGGCCTGGCTGGGTTCCAGGTCGGGAACGAGGGCCCCGGGGACGGGACGAGCCGGCTGGCTCCCCAGAACGTGCCGGTCCCCTATCGGGGGGTGTTCCGCCGCCCGCCGGAGCTGGTGCCGTACGCCACGACCTTCGACGACGGCGACCCCGCCCGGCCGGTCGAGCACTACGCCGTCACCCAACGCCTGGGCCGGATGGATGTCCTGCCGGGGCTGTCGACGCCCGTGGCCGGGTACAACGGCATCTTCCCGGGGCCGACGATCCGGGCCAGGCGCGGGACGCGGATCGAGCTGCGGATGCGCAACGGCTTCCCCGAGGCGCCCGGGCTGCTGCTGCCGCAGCGCACGGACACCTCCACCCACCTGCACGGCTCACCGTCGCTGCCCCAGTACGACGGGTACGCCAACGACATCACCGTCCCCGGGTACGTCAAGACCTACAAGTACCCCAACACCGAGAAGGCGAGCACCCTCTGGTACCACGACCACCGGCACCTGGTCACGGCCCAGAACGTGTACTCGGGGCTGGCGGCCTTCTACCCGTACTCGGACCAGTTCGAGCGGGCGCAGCTGCCGCAGGGGGAGTACGACGTCCCCCTGATGATCTCGGACGCGCAGTTCAACGCCGACGGTTCGCTGCGCTACGGCCTCGACGACGACAAGGGGCTGTGGGGCGACATCGTCATGGTCAACGGGGTGCCGTGGCCGACGATGAGGGTCAAGCCACGGATCTACCGGTTCCGGGTGCTGGTCGCCTCGATCTCACGCTCCTACCGCCCCACGCTGTCCAACGGTGACCCGATCTACGTCGTCGGCACTGACGCCGGGATGGTGCCCGTCGTCCAGGCGGTGCGGTCCTGGCGGCAGGTAACGGCCGAGCGGGTCGAGATCCTCATCGACTTCCGCGCGTACAGGGTCGGGCAGACCGTCGACCTGCGAAACCTGAGCAACAAGAACAACATCGACTTCGCCGACACCGACAAGATCATGCGCTTCCAGGTCGTGGAGGACTCGGGGCCGGCATCCACCATCACCGCCATCCCCACGACGCTGGATGGCGGCCCGCAGCCCAACGCGGACAAGGGCGGCATCTCCACGATGAGCCTCACCCCCGCCATGGCCGTCGCGAAGCGCCAGCTGAGGTTCGAGCGCCAGAGCGGGGTGTGGAAGGTCAACGGGGTCACCTGGGAGGACGTGGAGGCGACCGGGTTCAGGCTGCTGTTCGCCAACCCGGTGCCGTTCAGCATCGAGCAGTGGACGATGGTCAACGAGTCAGGGGGGTGGTTCCACCCGGTCCACGTCCACCTGGTCAACGCCAGGATCATTGCCCGGAACACCAACGGCGGCAAGCCGTTCGCCTGGGAGCTGGGCCCGAAGGACGTGTTCTACCTGGGCGAGGGCGAGTCGGTCACCGCCCTGATGCAGTTCGCGACCCAGCCCAACGGCCAGGGCAAGTACATGATCCACTGCCACAACCTCGTTCACGAGGACCACGACATGATGGTGCAGTTCTCCGCGGGGAACCCCGCCGACAACGACCCGGTCACGTCAGACCCGCCCGTCCCGGACACCACGCCGGCGGACTCCTTCCCGCCGGTGTACCGGCCGGGATTCCCCGCCGGGACCTGAGATGGGCCGCGCACGCACCACCGGAGCCGTCGTGGTGGTGCTGGTGCTCGTGTTCGCCGTGGCGGGCCTCACGCTCCGGGCCGCGGTCAGCGGCTCCGTGGTCAGCGGCTCCGAGCTCTCCCGTGCCGCGTCCCCCGGCCCCACTGCCCCGCCGTCAGGATCCGTGGTCGCGGCCGGGTCGGGCACCGACGTGGGGAACGGCCGCCCCCAGGTCACCCACGACGGGCTGATGGTGCGGCGCCGGGTCGTCATCGCCATCCTCCCCACTGCGGACGCCGACGTCGCCGACCTGCGCGCCGCGCTGGACAGGGCGGCCGCCCGGCAGCACACCACGGTGTCCGACGTGTCCCCGTCGGTGCTCGACCCCGCCGACCAGGAGGCCCTGCAACCCGACCTCACCCTGCTCCTGCCCGCCGGCGCGACCGTCGCCGACGCCGAGAACCTGATGGCCCCCTCGGGTACGTCGCCCGCGGCCCTGCCCGGCGTGCACCACTACCTGGTCGCCTCGGTACTCGTCCACGACCTGCGGTTCACCGTCAGGGCGTCCGACCCGCCCGCACTGGCGGCGGCCATCGCGCGCGAGGGCATCCTCACCGACGCCCTGGGCAGCTACTCGACCTCCGGCCGGAGCGGCCGGCTCGAGATCACCTACACCGGTCCGCTGCTCAGCGACGCCCTGGTCGAGGTGGTCCGGGGCGGGATCGCCCGGGGGGAGGGGGTCCCACCGTCGGCCGTCACCCTCGCCCCTCGCTCCACCACCGGAGCCGGCGTGACCCTCGCCGACGAGCCGGCACCGGCGCCGGTGGTCGACGACGTGGCCGCCGCCGCCCGGCATGCGCACCACGGCCAGGGCTCGCAGCTGCCGACCTCGGCCCGGCTGCTCCAGCCGTCGGAGTCGTCGTCGTCGGGCCTGTGGGTCGTCACCGTCGTCGCCGGTGCGGTGTGGCTCCTCGTCATGGTGGTGCTGCTGCGCCGCAGGAGGGCTCCGCCGGGTCGATGAGCCCGCGAGCGGTCAGCTGCGGATGTGCTGACCGGCGGGCACCGCCACCGCTGCCACCAGCGCGAGGCCGAGGAAGATCGCCCCGAACAGCGCGTCGTCGTGGCCGGGGTCGTGCCACGCCGCGAAGGCCGCCGTCGCCGCAGCGATGCCGAGCACGCTCCCGAGCACGTCGGCCAGCTGGAGCGACGACGACGCGGCGCCGTGCTCCTCGACCGGGCTCAGCTCGAGCGCCAGCACCGTCGTCGTCGTGACCCCCAGACCCATCGCGACCCCGGCGACGACGAGCGTGATCGGCACGATCCACCAGGCCAGCCCGAGCCAGGCCACCGCCGACAGCACCCCGAGGCCGCCCGCGAGGAGCGCTCCACCGACCTCGACCAGCCGGTACCGCGGCAGGTGCAGGTGGTCGTGCCCCTGGTACCAGGCGCCCGCAGCCCAGCCGATCGCCCCCACGGCGAGGGCCAGCCCCGCCAGCTGCAGGGTCAGGCCGCGCTGCCCGACGAGGAAGAGCGGCACGTAGGTGATGCTCGCGTAGAAGGCCCCGATGTAGAGGGCGCGCGCCAGCATCACGCTCGGGAGGCCGCGCGCCATTCGCCAGGTGCCGGGGGGAACCAGCATCGGCGCGGTCAGCACGATGCCGACCAGCCCCAGGACCGCGAGACCGGTGCGCGGCGAGAGCGTGAGCACCAGCTCGTAGGTGCCCAGCTGGAGGGCGCCGGCCGACAGGGCGATCCCCAGGCCCGCCCACGCGGTCCGCACGTGCGCGGAGTGGTCGCGGCTGCTGACCGCCTCGGTGAGCGTGGAGTCGTCGATCCGGCGCCGGGCGTGAGAGAGCACGGCCAAGGTGATCAGCACCGGCGGCACCACGCCCCAGAACACCCAGCGCCACGAGAGGTTGGTGGTGAGCCACGCCGACACGGGCGGCCCGAGCAGCGAGGGCAGCACCCAGGCGGCCGACACGTAGGTGAACAGCCGCGGGCGGATCGCCTCGGGGTAGACCCGGCCGGCGATGACGTAGAGCATCACGACGAGCAGCCCGCCCCCCAGGCCGGTGAGGGCCCGGCCGGCGAGGAAGAGCGGCAGGTTGGCGGCGAAGCCGCACATGGCCGCGCCGGCCGCGAGCAGCACCTGCCCGGTGACCGCCCCGACCATCGGGCCGGACCGGTCGGACCACACGCCGGCGAGCACGATGCCGAGCAGCTGGGCGGTGAGCATGACCGAGAAGGCGAACCCGTAGGAGCGCACGGCATCGAGGTCGCGGGCCACGGCGGGCATCGCCGTGGACACCGCCATCGCCTCGAAGGCGACGATGGTGACGAGGGCCAGAACGGCCAGGGTGACCTCGAGGTAGGTCCTGCCGAGCGGCCCTTGGACGGGGGTGGTCGTCGCGTCAGCCATCAAATCCACCCTAGCCCCGGGGACGGGGTCAGGAGGGCGGGACGAGGGGATGTCCACGCTCGGCGAGCACGTCGCGGAGCACGTCGATGTGGTCGGTGACGATGCCGTCGGCACCCAGGTCGAGGAGCCGGTGCATCTCGAACGCGTCCTCACGCGCCCAGGCGTGGAACCACACGTGCACGTGCTTGCCGAGGTCGTGGGCCCGACGCACCAGGCCCGGCGTCACCAGCGTCACGGTGCGGCCGCGCAGGCGGTGCAGGGCCGGTAGCTGCAGCACCGGGGCCGGGGTGTGCAGCATCCGGCTCAGCGCTGCCGGGGTGAACCGCAACAGCGCGGTGCCGACCTGACCGGCCGCGGTGGCCACCCCGGGCCCGAGGGCCGAGCGAGCCGCCCGGAGCCGGCGCTCGCTGAAGGACCCGATGCACACCCGATCGGTCGCGTTGTGCCGCAACACCTCTGCGACGGTGGGCGCCAACGCGTCGTCGGCCTTGATGTCGATGTTGATCCGGGTGTCGGGGAACTGCTCGAAGAGGTCGGACAGCAGCGGGATCGGCTCGGCACCGCCGATCCGTGCCTCCCGCACCGCGTCGTAGGGGAGCGCAGAGATGGCCCCCTGCCGGTCGGAGACCCGGTCGAGCACGGTGTCGTGGAAGGCCACGACCCGGCCGTCGCGGGTCGCGTGGACGTCGGTCTCGAGGTACCGGTAGCCCATGTCGACGGCCCGGCGGAACGCCGCGAGGGTGTTCTCCAGGCCGACGTTCGGCCCGAACGCGGCCCCGCCCCGGTGGGCGAGCCCCACCGGGGTCGGCTGGTCGAGGTAGGTGAAGTCGGCGGCCTGCACGTCAGGCCACCGGCAGCCGCACCCACACCGTGGTGTCGGTGGGCACGGCACCGTCGGCGGTCAGCGGCCCCGAGGCGACCAGCACGTCACCGGCCGGCAGGGACACCGGGTCGGTGCCGAGGTTGGTCACCACGAGCAGGGTGCGCTCGCCGTCGCCGGCGGTGTTGCGCAGGGCGACGACGGTGTCGGACGCGAGCGCGTCCCAGGTCAGGCTGCCGTGGCCGAAGCGGTGCCGTCGGCGGTACTCGAGCAGGGCCCGGTACAGCTCGAGGGTCGACCCGGCGACGCCGTCCTGCTGGTCGACCGCGAGGTCGGCGTAGGCGTCGGGCTGCGGCAGCCACGGGGTGTCACCCGGCCCGAAGCCGTTGCTCGGCGCGCCCTTGACCCACGGCAT
This sequence comes from Ornithinibacter sp., assembly GCA_035702525.1. Classification (GTDB taxonomy): domain Bacteria; phylum Actinomycetota; class Actinomycetes; order Actinomycetales; family Dermatophilaceae; genus Fodinibacter. Next base: position 19,225 of record DASSQL010000331.1, read on the forward strand.
CGGTACCCGGCAGCCGTCGCGGCCGGTGACCCGGCCGTCGGTGCGGTGGAAGGTCGGGTCCTGCCGGAACGAGTCGGGCATCGTGGTGTGCTCGGGCAGGCCGAGCTCCTCGCCCTGGTAGACGTAGGCGCCGCCGGGCAGCGCGAGCATCAAGGCGGTGGCCGCGCGCGCCCGACGCAGGCCGAGCACGGCATCCGGCTGCGGGTCGTCGGCCCGGATGCCGTTGGGTCGCGGCTGCGTCTGGTCCAGACCCAGCCGGGAGGCGTGCCGCACGACGTCGTGGTTGGACAGCACCCACGTCGTGGGGGCGCCGACCTCGTCGTTGGACCGCAGCGAGGCCTCGATGACGGTGCGCAGGGCCGTGGCGTCCCAGTGGGCGTCGAGGAAGTCGAAGTTGAACGCCTGGTGCATCTCGTCGGGGCGCACGTAGCGGGCCAGGCGGTGGGCCGGCGCGACCCAGGCCTCGGCGCACAGGATGCGGTCGGGCAGGCCGTAGGAGTCGAGCACCCGACGCCAGCCGCGGTAGATCTCGTGCACACCGTCCTGGTCCCACATCGGCGCCGCACCGGTGGCGGTGTGGTCGAGCACCTCGCCGTCGGTGGAGCGCAGCTGCTCCGCGTCGCGGCCCTCGCCGGTGGGCCCGGTGTCGGCGTCGACCTCGTCGTACAGGCCGACCTTGCCGTGCCAGTCGGGCAGGCCCTCGCGCTTGACCAGGCCGTGGGCGACGTCGACCCGGAAGCCGTCGACGCCCCGCTCGCACCAGAACCGCAGGATGTCGTGGAACTCGGCCACGACCTCGGGGTGCTCCCAGTTCAGGTCGGGCTGGGTCACGTCGAAGATGTGCAGGTACCACTGGCCGGGGGCACCGTCGGCCTCGGTGACGCGGGTCCAGCCGCGGCCCCCGAAGACCGAGGGCCAGTTGTTCGGCGGCTCCTCGCCGTTCGGGCCGCGACCGTCGCGGAACACGTAGCGCGCGCGCTCCGGGCTGCCGGGGCCGGCCGCCAGCGCGGCGCGGAACCAGGCGTGGTCGCTGCTGGTGTGGTTCGGCACCAGGTCGACGAGCACCTTCAGGCCCAGGCCGTGGGCGGTGGCCACCATGGTGTCGGCGTCGTCGAGCGAGCCGAACCGCGGGTCGATGTCGCGGTAGTCGGCCACGTCGTACCCCGCGTCGTTCATCGGCGAGACGTAGAACGGGCTCAGCCACACGGCATCCACGCCGAGGTCGCGCAGGTACGGCAGGTGGGCGGTGATGCCGGGGAGGTCGCCCAGGCCGTCGCCGTCGGCGTCGGCCCACGAGCGCGGGTAGACCTGGTAGATGACGGCGTCGCGCCACCAGGGGGCGTCGGGGGAGTCGGCCTCGTGCACGACCACGCCGGCCGCGGTGCGAGTGGGGGCGTCGGTCTCAGTGGTCAGCTGGGTCACCGGCACCATGTTTCCGTATGCCGTCGTGCTCGCGAAATGCGCGCCCGGACGTCAGCCCTCGGGGAGCGGGCGCAGCGGCGAGCCGGGTGCCGGGTGCGTGTCGTCGGTGTTCACGAGCATGTGCGCCGCCCGCAGGAAGTAGTCGCGCATCTGCTCGTCCTGCGACTCCGGCAGGTCGAGGGTGTCCATCGCGGCGAGCATGTGCCGCATCCACCGGTCGCGCATGTCGAGGGTCACCGGGTAGGGCGCGTGCCGCATCCGCAGCCGGGGGTGGCCGCGCTCCTCGCTGTAGGTGGTCGGGCCACCGAAGTACTGGGTGAGGAACATCCGCAGCCGTCGTTCGGCCGGGGCGAGGTCGTCCTCCGGGTAGAGCGCTCGCAGCTGCGGGTCGGCGGCCACGCCCTCGTAGAACGCGTGCACCAGGGCCTCGAACGTCGGTGCGCCACCGACCTCCTCGTACAGGCTCACGCGGGGCCTCCCACCGGTCCGCCGAACGGGCCGAGCGGTGGCGCCTTGACCTCGGCGGCGTCGAGGGCGGCCTTGAGGCGCTCGCGCATCTCGCGCTGCACGGCGAAGTTCTCGCCGGGGACGCACTGGGCGATGGTGCGGATGGTCATCGTCATCCCCACGATCGACTCGACGCCGAGCACCTTGGGCTCCTCGACGAACTTGTCGGCCCAGTCGGGGTCGGCGCCCATCGCGGTGGCGGTCTCGCGGATCACGCCGACCACGCGCTCGACGCTCTCGGCGTAGGAGACGGGCATGTCGATGATCGCCGTCGCGAAGCCCTGCGAGCGGTTGCCGACCCGGATGATCTCGCCGTTGCGCACGTACCAGGTGACACCGTTCGCGTCGCGCAGCCGGGTGATCCGCAAGGTGACCTCCTCGACCGTTCCGACCGCCTCACCGGTGTCGATGACGTCGCCGACGCCGTACTGGTCCTCGAAGATCATGAAGACACCGGACAGGAAGTCCTTGACCAGGCTCTGCGCGCCGAAGCCGAGCGCGACGCCGACGACGCCCGCGGACGCCAGCAGCGGCGCGATGGGGATGTGCAGCAGGTCCATGACCGTGAGGGCGGCCAGGGTGATCACGACGGCCGTGGTGATGCTGCGCAGCAGCGACCCCACCGTCTCGACCCGCTGGCGCTGCCGCTCGCCGGCCATCCCGGTGGCCGTGGCCAGCACCTTCCCGGCGCGCCCGGACTCGGCCAGGCGCTGGGCCGACTTCGAGGTCATGGTGCTCACGACCCGGTCGATCAGCCGGCGCAGGAGCCACAGGGCCACCCCGGCCAGCAGGAGGGTGAGCAGGATGCGCAGGCCGACCGTGGTCAGCCACGTCTGGGTCGCCTCCCAGGTCAGCTCGATGGACTTCAGGTCGGGCAGCTGCCGGGATGCCGTGACGGCCTCAGTCACGCGCGTCACGCTCCTGGGCCGCGAGGGCTCGCTCGACCGGGTCGCGGTTCTCGACGACCAGCCGGCGCAGGGCCGCGGGGGCGTGCAGGTTGGCGTCGAGCCACGCCTGGGTGCGGTCGCGCAGGGCGGCATCGGCGATCGGACGGGGGTAGAAGCCGTAGACGATCGCCTCGACCATCGCGTGCGAACCGCGGTCCTCGATGGAGTCGAGCAGCTCGTGGTACCGGTCGACGAACGGGCGCAGCAGGTCGGCGGAGGTGCCCGGGCGGTTGAAGCCCAGGCCCAGCGCCTCGACGACGGAGTTCGGGAGTGCGCCGTCGACGGCGGCGGCCCACGCCTCCTGCTTGGCCTCGGGGGTCGGCCGCGCGGCCCTGGCCCGGGCCGCCCGCTCGCGCCCGGTGGCGGTGTCCTCGTGGGCCCGCTCGGCGTCGATCTCGGCGGCGTCGGCCGCACCGGCCGCGGCGAGCGCGGTCAGCAGGGTCCAGCGCATCTCGAAGTCGACGGTCAGGCCGTCGAGCACCTCGGTGCCGTCGAGCAGTGCCCGCAGCGCGGTCGGGTCGTCGCCGGCGGTGGTCAGGGCCGCGGCGGCGCTCACCAGCTGCAGCTGGGCGTCGCTGCCGGCCGGTGCGGACCGGGCGATCGCCCAGATCCGGTCGCGGGTCGACTCACGGAGGGCGTCGCGGTTCTGGGGGGCGCTGTAGGAGTGCACCGCCGTCTGCAGCTGGCCGATCAGGGTGCGCAGCAGGGTGGAGTCGGTCTCGCCCGGCAGGGTCGCCAGCACGATGTCGACGAAGTGGCGGGCGCCCATCTCGGCGTCGCGGGTCATGTCCCACACCGAGGCCAGCACCAGCGAGCGAGGGAGGGACGACGTGAAGCCGCGCGGGTGGCCGAGAGCGGTGGCGAGCGACCGCTCGTCGAGCCGGATCTTCGCGTAGGCGAGGTCGTCATCGTTGACGAGCAGCAGGTCGGGCTGCTCGCGCCCGACCAGCTCGGGCACCGGGGTGTGGCTGCCGTCGACGTCGAGCTCGAGGCGGTCGGTGCGCTCCAGCACGCCGTCGCGCACGGCGTACAGGCCGATCGCGAGGGTGTGCGGGCGCAGCGTCTCGAAGCCCGGGGCGCAGGTCTGCTCGATGACGGCCGAGGCGATGCGGCCCCGGTCGTCGACCTCGACGAGCGGTCGCAGCGTGCTGACCCCGGCGGTCTCGAGCCACTGCTTGGACCAGGTGCGCAGGTCGCGCCCGGAGGTCGCCTCGAGCTCGGAGAGGAGGTCGTCGAGGGTGGTGTTGCCCCAGGCGTGCTCGGCGAAGTAGGCGCGCAGGCCGTCGCGGAAGGGCTCGCGCCCCACGTAGGCGACGAGCTGCTTGAGCACGGAGGCGCCCTTGGCGTAGGTGATGCCGTCGAAGTTCACCTCGACGTCCTGCAGGTCGCGGATCTCGGCCACGATCGGGTGGGTCGAGCTGAGCTGGTCCTGGCGGTAGGCCCAGTCCTTCTCGTGCGTGCCGAAGGTGGTCCAGGCGTCGGCCCACCGGGTGGCCTCGGACTGGCAGGTCGTTGACGCCCACTCGGCGAAGGACTCGTTGAGCCAGAGGTCGTTCCACCAGCGCATCGTCACGAGGTTGCCGAACCACATGTGCGCGAGCTCGTGGAGCACGGTCAGCGCGCGCCGCTCGACCAGCGACTCGGTGACCTTGGACCTGAAGACGTACATCTCGTTGATGGTCACGCAGCCGGCGTTCTCCATCGCGCCCATGTTGTACTCCGGCGCGAACAGCTGGTCGTACTTCTCGAACGGGTACGCGCAGTCGAACTCCTCCTCGAAGAAGGCGAAGCCGCGCTTGGTGAGGTCGAAGAGGTTGTCGGTGTCGAGGTAGGGCGTCAGGGAGCGGCGACAGAAGATGCCGAGGGGCACCTCGCCGCGCCGGCTGCTGACCGTGTCGCGCACCACGTCGTAGGGCCCGGCGACCAGTGCGGTGATGTAGCTCGAGATCGGCCCGGTCGGGGTGAAGTGCCACGTCGCCACGCCGTCGCCGGCCGGCTCGGGCTGTGGGGTGGGGGAGTTGGAGACGACCTGCCAGTGGGCCGGGGCGGTCACCGTGAAGGTGAAGCGGGCCTTGAGGTCGGGCTGCTCGAAGACGGGGTACATCCGCCGGCTGTCCGGCACCTCGAACTGGCTGTAGAGGTAGACCTCGTCGTCGACCGGGTCGACGAAGCGGTGCAGGCCCTCGCCGGTGTTGGTGTAGCGGCCGGTGGCGGCCACGACGACGACGTTCTCGGCGGCCAGCCCGGGCAGGCGCACCCGGCTGTCGCGGTAGTGCTCGGCCGGGTCGAGGTCGACCCCGTTCACGGTGATGGCCTCGACCGTGCCCCCGACGAAGTCGAGGAACGTCTCGGCTCCCGGACGGGTGCAGCGGAAGGTGATCGTGCTCGTGGTCGAGAAGGTCTCGGGGCCGGTCGCGACGTCGAGTGCGACGTCGTGGCGGTCGACGGTGACGAGTGCCGCGCGGGTGGCGGCCTCCTCACGGGTGAGGTTCGTGCCGGGCACGGGTTCTCCTTGCGGGGCAGTACGGGGACGGGGCGCCGGTCGGGCGCCGCCTGGGCGTCGGACCATCCTGTCACGCGGGTCCCGGGAGGCCGAAGTCCCACGGCCGGATGGCAGGATGGAGCCATGTCCGAACGCAACACCGCCGAGTTCTGGTTCGACCCCCTGTGCCCCTGGGCGTGGATGACCTCCCGCTGGATGATGGAGGTCGAGAAGGTCCGCCCCGTCGACGTCACGTGGTCCGTCATGAGCCTGTCCGTGCTCAACGAGGGGCGTGACCTGCCCGACGACTACCGTGCGATGCTCGACCGCGGCTGGGGCCCGGTGCGGGTCGTCATGGCCGTGCGCGCCAAGTACGGCGACGACATCGTCAAGCCGCTGTACGACGCGCTGGGTGAGCACATCCACCACCGTGGCGAGGACTTCGACACCGCGATCGCCGGCGCCCTCGCGGAGCTCGACCTGCCGGCCGAGCTGGCCGAGTCGGCCACGACCGACGAGCACGACGACGCGTTGCGGGCCAGCCACCAGCGGGCGATCGACCTGGTCGGCGACGAGGTCGGCACCCCGGTCGTGTCCGTCAACGGCGTCGCCTTCTTCGGCCCGGTCGTGAGCCCGGCCCCGAAGGGCGAGGCCGCCGGCCGGCTCTGGGACGGCTGCGTGCTGGTCGCCGGCACCGAGGGCTTCTTCGAGCTCAAGCGCTCCCGCACGGTCGGCCCGATCTTCGACACCGAGGCCTGAGGTGCGCGTCCACGTCGGTGGTGACCACGCCGCCTACGAGCTGCTCGTCGACCTCGTCGGCTTCCTGGAAGGCCAGGGCCACGAGGTCACCAACCACGGCCCGCACGCCTACGACGCCGTCGACGACTACCCCGTGTTCGTGCTGCGCGCCGCCGAGGCCGTCGCCGCCGACCCGGGCTCGTTCGGTGTCGTGCTCGGCGGGTCCGGCAACGGTGAGCAGATGGCCGCGAACAAGGTCACCGGCATCCGCGCCGCGCTCTGCTACGACGACGAGCTGGCGCGGCTCGCCCGCGAGCACAACGACGCCCAGGTCATCTCGATCGGTGCGCGCATGTGCACCGTCGAGCAGGCCCGTTCGATGGTCGAGGTCTTCGTCGGCACCGCGTTCAGCGGCGACCCGCGGCACGTGCGCCGCATCGACATGGTGTCGGCGTACGAGGCCGACGGCACCCTGCCGGAGCTCCCGGCCTGACCCCCGACGAGACCCGCGGTGACGCGGAGCGTGAGCCCCTCCTGGACGGGGGCTTCGTTCCTGCCCTGCGGTCGTCTGGCAGGGGAACCCCGTGACCACTAGTGTTCGTGCGCGTCCACCGACCGACTCGCAGGAGGTGAGCATGCCCAACGACACGATTCCCCGCCATGCCTCCTACGAACAGGTGGGGGTGGGACTCCCGCGCACCCTGAACCGCTGGCTGGGGCCGAACCGGGTGCGCAACCCCGACCGGGTCTACACGGTGATCTTCGTCGTGGCGGTCGTGCTCGTCGGCACCGCCGCCAACGTGTGGCCGCTGGGCGTGCCCAGTGCGCTGCTCTTCCCCGTCGTCGTGGCGGCCGGGGTCCTCGTCTCCGGCCGCGGCCTGCTCGTGGTCTACGGGCTGACGCTCGGGTTCCTCTTCCTCTGGATGCCGGAGTCCGGGCTGACCAAGCCGCGCGCCGCCCTCGTCATCCTGTCCTTCCTGTCGGTCATGGTGCTGATGTACTACGCCGCGCGGTCCCGCTCGGTCATCGGCACGCGAGGGTTCGGCGCCGACCGGATGTTCGCCGAGCTGCGCGACCGGATCGCCCTCGTCGGGCGGGTTCCCGTGCTGCCGGAGGGATGGCGGGCCTGGTCGTGCATCCTCTCCGCGCACGGCGACCGCTTCTCCGGCGACTTCGTCGTGGCCCACCTGAGCGCCTCCGGGCACCGGCTCGAGATCGCCCTGGTCGACGTCAGCGGCAAGGGCACCCGCGCGGGCACCCGGTCGCTGCTGCTGTCCGGTGCGCTCGGCGGGCTGCTGGGCGCCATCCCGTCGGGTGACTTCCTGCGGGCCGCCAACGAGTACCTCGTACGACAGGGCTGGGAGGAGGGGTTCGCCACGGCGGTGCACCTCGACCTCGACCTGCGCACCGGGGAGTACTCCATCGCGAACGCCGGGCACCCCTCGCCGGCGCGGTACACCTCGGGCCGAGCCCGGTGGACCGTGCTCGACGGCGCCCGGGGGCCGCTGCTCGGGGTCGTGCCGGGCGCCTCCTTCCCCCGCCAGAGCGGGCGCCTGGACCGGGGCGACGCCCTGCTGTTCTACTCCGACGGCGTCATCGAGGCGCGCGGCCGCGACCTCACCGACGGCATCGACCGGATGCTCGGGGTCGCCGCGATGTCGGTGCTCGGTGAGGGCGACGTGGCCCGCGAGGTGTGCGAGTCGGCCCGGTCGGGAGAGGATGACGACCGGGCGGCGCTCGCCGTCCGCCGACTCTGACCCCTGCCGAGAGGGCCTCGACCGTGGCATCCGACCCGGTGCTCGACCACGCTCCCCGCGAGGGCGTGCGCACCTTCACCCCGCGCTGGCGGAACAGCACGCTGACCGACGAGCGGATGGCGACCCTGCTCCCCGCGCGCTCGCTGCCCGAGGGGCCGCTGGACTTCGCGACGGCGTTCGGGCGGGTCGGGCCGGTCGTGCTCGAGATCGGTTCGGGACACGGGGCTGCCGCCATCGCCTACTGCAGCGCCCACCCCGAGGCCGACCTGGTCGCCGTCGAGGTGCACGTGCCCGGCGTGGCCCGGATGCTCGCCGCCGCCGAGGAGGCCGGGGTCTCGAACCTGTGGGTGCACCCCGGCGACGCGATGCCGTTCCTCACCGAGCGGGTTCCCGCGGGCTCGCTGGCGGCGGTGCACCTGTTCTTCCCCGACCCGTGGCCGAAGA
>DASSQL010000332.1:0-6854 GCA_035702525.1 Ornithinibacter sp.
TCGGATCCGCGTCCAGAGTCACCGTCGCGGGCTCGCGCGTCGGAGGGTGACCGTTCGGATTGGGATCGGCGGTTTGTCTGCCACGGCCAAGAGTTGCGTCACAGCGCCGCCTGACGGTTAGAGAATCGGGGATTCGTGTTCGCAACGGCTACGCGTGACGACGGCGCACCAACTCGATGGCAACCACCGCAATACCTGCAGCGATGACCGCTATCCACAAGCCCGCTGCGCCGACGCCCGCGACAAGCATCGCGGCAGCGACGAGCAGTATGGCGGCACTGATCCACATCACGAGCGACATGGCGACCATCTCCTCAAGAGTCACCCTCACGGTAGGACGGCCGACGCTCCGTCCGTAGCCAGTCGTGAGTGAAGAGACATCGCTTGAGATGCGGCTACCGCAGGGCTGCACGCGAGACCACGGTCAAGACCCACGTGGGCCGCATCGCCCCCATGCTTCGCGCAAGGCACCGTGGCAGCTCTTCGTCAAGGACGAGGTGGCCGCGCCATCCCGCACCTCCTCTCCTGCATCACAGCGCCGCGTACTGGGTTCAGCACCCGACGCTCGCCGAGCCGTACGGCGACGCCCCAGCGCGGGCCGCGGTGCCGGCTCAGGCGAGCTGGGTGTGGGCGGCCCCGGGTGTGGGGGCCGCGACCCGGGGTGTCCTGACGCCTTTGATCAACAGGTAGGCCAGCAGGGCCACCTCGCAGACGATCTCGGGTAGGAGGAACACCGTGGCGGAGGTGTCCGCGAAGGTGGGGGCCAGGAACCGGGTGAGGGAGTCGGCGACGTAGCAGATGGTGCCGATCATCAGCAGCACCGAGAGCCACCTGGGGAACAGGCCGGAGCGCAGGCCGAGCAGGCCGAGGGCGAAGAGCCACAGCCAGGTCAGCTGTGCGATGAGGTACCCGTAGTGCTGCAGGTCCATCAGGAGCAGCACCAGACCCTGCGACCCGTCGGCGCCGAACGCTGTGATGTACGACGAGTCCGTCGCGACCAACACGGCTCCGAGCTGGTGGACCATGTTGAGACTGGCGATGGCGGCCGAGACGGCCACGAAGACGACCATGGCACGTGCGGTGCTTCTTCCCGCGTGAGCCAGCAGCCGGTGGAGGGTCACCGCCAGGACGAGCCACACCATTGCCTGGATCAGGTCGGCGACGACGCTGAGGCGGACGAGGGTGGCGTTCGCCACGATGTTGGCCGCGGTCGCTGCGGCGTCCGATGGCGCGTACACCTTCACCCGGACGAACTGGGCGAAACCGCCGAGGACCGCGACTGCGAGGTACAGCAGGCCGGCCTTCCTGGCGAGGCGGACTGCCGAAGCCGGCGGTAGTCCGTGCCTGGTCGCGACTGGGCTGTCCGAGAAGTCGTCGGGGGCGCCGGCATCCGTCGCCTCCTTCGAGGTGGTGTCCTCTGGCCGCAGGTCAATGGGCATGGGTTCGTCCTTCATCCGGTGGGAGTGATCCGAGGTGCCTGCTCCTGCCTGCACCGATGCCGACTGCGGCTGGACTGCTGATGCCTGCAAGGCTGGAGCGCGGTGGCCACTTCCGCCACGAACGTTGCCGTTTCCGGGAATCCTTCATTCTGATCAAGGCCGCAGTGGACGAACCAGCCGCGCCCATCGCCCGGTCGAGCGAGTCGGGCAGGATCGTCATCCCGACCACGTAGTGCCCACAGGGCCCACAGCCCCTGCGTCCAGACGGTGCGCCTCCGCCCGCGGCCGAACGCTGACCTACTCGACTGTCGAGAGCTGTCGCTCCGCGACGCCGATGGTGAGCAGCTGGCCCCAGGTCAGGGTCAGTCGGTCGTCCTCGATGCCGTCGCCGAAGGCGACTAGCGTGTCGGACTCGACGTGGATCGTCACCTGTTGCCCCTGGAGCGTTCCGCTGGTGAGGGTTGCCCCCGTTGACGGGGAGGGCCATGGTTCGCGCACGAACCAGGCCAGCGTCTCGTCGACCGGGTGCGGGAGCGCGAGCCGCGGTGCCTGGACCTGCTGCAGCGACAGGCACCATCCCGTTGAGCCCGTCCCGGTGCCGACGATCACCCCGGAGGACGACTGGCGTTCCACCTGGCCGGCGGCAGTCAGGGTGTAGCGGGCCGACTGGTGGGTGGGTTGCCCGACGTAGATCTCGTTGAGCGCTGTCAGGCTCTGACCGTCGTCGGTGTCTGCCCGCACCATGGTCCGGCGGAGGATGGTCGCGGTGCCGGTGGTCACGGCGCCAAGCAGCCGCCCGATGTCGGTCGGCGCATGTGGCACGAGGATGCCGGCGTTGGAACCTGGCAGCGGGTCGATCCCGATCACCGGCTGGTCGCCGATGTACTTGGCCAGGTTCGCGACCAGTCCGTCCTGGCCGACGACCACGACGATGTCCGCTGGGCGGAACACGAACCGGGACAGGTCTTCTCGCTCGACAACTGCCCTGGACCAGTCGGGGGGTATGGCGGAGCTGACCGTGGTCATGGCTGCGTGGTTGAAGGTGTGACGCTGCTCGACGACGTCGAGGTCCTGCTGGCGGGTGGCCAGGAAGAACTCGGCCTGCCCGCGAGTGCCGTGACGGGCGATGAGGTCCTCGTACTCGGTGCGTCGATGCACGACAACGACTCGAGGGGTGGTCATGGACGTCAGCTCTGGCTCTGCGGAGCGGCGAGGCGGCTGAGCAGCCCGGTCACCATGTCCGGGGTGACCACGACCTGCTCGATGGCCGGCAGGTTCCCGGCGAGCTCGCGCAGCGCGAGGGCGAGCAACAGGTCGCGCGAGGCGCCGTCGTACGCGGCCAGCTTGGCGCGCTCGGTGTCGGCGGTCGCCTGCCCGATGGCCCGCTCGGCCTCGGCTTGCGCGGCGGCGATCGCGGTCGTGCGGGTGGCTTCGGCCTCGGCGGCGATGGCGTCCGCTGCCGCGGCATCCTCAGCGGTCTTGCGGGCGTTGGCACCCTTCTGTGCGATCAGGTGCTCCTGGCGCTTGGCCAGCTCGATCTGGTTGGCCAACTCGTTCTCACCGATCGCGGCCTCACGCTCGACCGCCAGCGCACGCCGCTCGTAGGTCGCCTTGTCCGCCTCCTGCTGGATGACCTCACGGGTCGGCGTCTGCAGGGCCCGCTCCACATCAGACTCGGGTCGCAGCACGCTGAACCGCACCCCGACCACGTCGATGCCGATGGACTGCAGCCGCTCATCGGCGGTCAGTCGCTGCGCCACCGTCACCGCGAGCTCGGCGGGGTCGACGGTGAGGATGTCGATCAGGTCCATCCCGGACAGGGCCGAGGTGACGGCTGCGGAGGTCGCCCCGTGGATGGCCGCGCCCACCCGCTCCAGGGGCCGCTCGAGCCACACCCCGCTGGACAGGTCGACCGAGAAGTCGATGCGGGTGGCGGCGAGGTCCGGCTGGGCGAACCGGAAGGTGACCGTCCCCGGTGCCGTGACCTCCTGCAGGTCAGCGGTGCGCACCCGAACCAGAACCTCCTGCTCACGGTCGTCGATCGGGACCTCGCTGATGGCCGCGGTCAGCGGCCGGAACCAGAACGACGCTCCAGCTGCGCTGTGTCGCACCGAACCCGCGGACAGGTGCTGGACGTGGGTGGTGGCCGATGCGCGCAGGTGACGAGCGAACGGAACGCGGGTGATGGTGGCCATGGGGTCCTCCTCGGTGGTTATCGTTGATATGACGATAACCATCCCTACGGTAATCGTCAAGTAGACGACAAGGCGCTACAGTTGTCCCATGACCGACACCCGGGTGGCCCTGACCGCCGACCTGGTGGTGCTGACCATCCGCGACCACCGGCTGTGCATCCTGCTGGTCCAGCGCGGCATCGAGCCCTACGCCGGGCGCTGGGCCCTGCCCGGAGGGTTCGTGCTGCCTGACGAGGAGCTCGCGGACGCCGCCTACCGTGAGCTCGCCGAGGAGACCGGCATCCGCGACGGCATCCACCTCGAGCAGCTCGCCACCTACGGCGCCCCCGGCCGGGACCCCCGAGGGCGCACCGTCACCGTGGCCTGGCTCGCGCTGGCCCCTCAGATGGCCGAGCCGGTCGCCGGCAGCGACGCCGCGGGCGCGCGCTGGATCCCGGTCGACGACCTCGACGACAGCATGCTGGCCTTCGACCACGCACAGATCCTCCGCGACGGCGTGGAGCGAGCCCGGGCCAAGCTCGAGTACAGCCCCCTCGGCGCCGCCTTCTGCCCCCCCGAGTTCACCGTGGCCCAGCTGCGCGCCGTCTACGAGGCCGTCTGGGGCCAACACCTCGACCCCCGCAACTTCCACCGCAAGGTCACCAAGACGCCAGGGTTCCTCCACCCCACCGGCCAGACGACCACCGCCGACGGTGGGCGCCCCGCCCAGCTCTTCACCCGCGGCAACCTCGACGTCCTCAATCCCCCGATCACCCGCCCCTGACCCGGACGCGCAGCCCGAGCGTGCCTGCAATCATGATCGTCCCAACGGACCCCAGGACTGCTCCACTCAGCGGGCTGATTCTGCCTCACGGGCTGTCTCGGGGATGGCAAGGAAGGTGAAGGCCAGCGCACCCACTGCGACGACGGCGAGCAGGAGGAGCCCGAGGCCGTAGCCGGCGAAGACTGCGCCGTACGTGGCTCCGAGCACCAGGGGCGGGAAGTAGCCGCCCAGCCCTCCCGCCGCACCGACGAGGCCGGACACCGTGCCGACCTGCTCCTTGGGCGCCTGCAGCGCGACCCAGGCGAACACCCCGCCGGCGCCCAGCCCGAGGAAGAGTGCCATGAGCACGAAGGACGCCCCGGCGGGGATCTCCAGTGGGGGCTGGAACGCCAGGATGACGGCCATGACCGCGGTGCCCATGAGCGAGATCCCCATGACGACCCGTGGTCCGATCCGGTCGGAGAGCACTCCGCCCACGGGGCGCGCGATCACCGCGGCGATGGCGAACCCTGCGGTGCGGGTGCCGGCCGCGGTGAGGTCGAAGTCGTAGATGTCCTTGAGGTAGGTCGGGAGGTAGGTGGAGAACGCGACGAAACCACCGAACGTCACCGCGTACAGGAAGGCCATCTGCCACGTGACGGGGAGTCGGGCTGCCGACTTCAGCTTGGGCATCACGGGCGAGGTGTTGGGTGACCACGTCGGAGAGTTGCGCATGCCGAACCAGCTGATGGCTGCCACGGCCACGAGCGCGACCGCGATGATGATGTGCGTCGCGAGGTATCCGAAGTGCTCGACCATCCGGGGCGTGAGGGCCGAGGACAGGGCCGTGCCGCCCATGCCTGCACCGAAGACGCCGGTGGCGAAACCGCGCCGATCGGCTTGGTACCAGGCGTTGACGAAGGGGATGCCGACGGCGAACGTGGTGCCGGCGATGCCGAGGAAGAAGCCGAACAGGAGCAGCAGCGGGTAGGAGTCGGCCTCACCGGCCAAGGCCACGAGCACGACGAACGGGACCGTGGCCAGGGTCAGGATCGGGAACATCAAGCGGCCCCCGAAGCGGTCGGTCAGGGCTCCCACGGGGATGCGCCCGATCGACCCGACCAGTACGGGGGTCGCCACCATGAGCGCCTTCTGGGGGCCCGAGAGCGACATCGCCGCGGTGTAGCGCACCGCGAGGGGCCCGATGAGGTTCCACGCCCAGAAGGTCGCCGTGAAGGCGAAGGTGGCCAGCGCGAGGTTGCGCCCCTGGCCCGCGAGGTCGGCCTTCGGCCGCCCGGGTGCTGTCGCTTCGGTACTCATCGGCCCTCCGGGTCGGCCATCGGGGCGCGACCGCGGCGGTCACGCGAAGGCGCACGGCATCGGTCGGCGGGACGACACGAACGCTGGGTGGTCATGTCCAACGGTCCCGGTGGGTCAGGCCGACGGCCGCCACACACGCTGAGAACCTGGTGCCGGCCACCCGCTCCCCCATCAGAACCGCAGCTCGCTTCTCCCCCCGGCCGACGCGCACCACTGCTTTCTACGCCTGCGCATCATGCCCGGTCAACGCCGCGCTCACTCCTCACGCCGGCCGGTCACGTCTCATCGGCTCGCTGGCGCTTGGACGGGCATCGGGTTCATGTCTGCAGATCCAGACGCATCAGCAGGTCGGTCTGGGCCTCGGCGCCGAGCATGAAGACGTGCTCGTCGAAGACCCGGTAGCCCCGGTGCCGGTACAAGGCGATGGCATTGCCGTTGCGCTCCCACACGCTCAACCACAGGAATGCGTAACCGTCGCGTCGGGCCGTCCGCGCGGCCAGGTCCAGCAGTTGCCCGCCAAGCCCTTTGCCGTGGTGCGACCTGCGGACGTACAACTGCTCGATCTCGAGGCCCTGCTCGAGTCCCGGCTCGGTCTGTGCTCGTCGGTGGTTCAGCTTCAGGTATCCGACCGGCTCGGTCTGATCGAGGACCCACGTGGTCTCGCAGTCCGGGTCGACCAGCTGCGCGGCGACGGCCGGTATCGAGAACTTCCGCTCGACGTGCGCAGCAAGCTCGTCCGGGTCGTTGTCGGCGCCGAAGGTGTCGATGAACGTTTCAGACTTCAAGGCGGCCAGGCGCTCGACGTCATCGGCCGTGGGTCTTACGAACGCGAATGTCACGAGGACCCCCTTGCGCAACCATCGCCCAGGCCCGCGGCGCGGCGCACGAGCACTGCGAACGCTACCGAAGGCCGGCACAGGGTGGACATCCCATGATCAAGGCCCGCACGAGACACCGCTCGTGCCGAGCCGTATCACAGCGCCGCCGGCAGACAGCTCTCCCCCTCTCGCACCGTGGCCCGTTCCACGCCTCCTCCAGCGATACTGTCCTGCAGGCCGTGCCGAAGGAGCTGCCATGTCGATGCCATCGTCAGAGATGCCGCCCGCCGCACCGCATGCTGCAACGCCGCCAGCGGCCAACTCGAACCTGGTACCGGGC